>JBOGTX010000920.1:0-1573 GCA_050695695.1 Chloroflexota bacterium | reverse complement strand
TCTGGTGACCCAGGCCTGAGGTCTGGCCGGTCTGCTGGGTCGCGGCGGTCGACGCCTGGACCATCTTGTCCGCGAGGGTCAAGAGCACGATCGGCCCCTTGCGCAGGCGCTCGGCGGTCTGGAGCTCGTCGAGGCGCTGGTTGGCGGTCTTGATCTGAAGCGTCGCCCTGGCTTCCGGGCCTCGGGTCAATACCTGGGCGACGTTCTCCTGGGCCTGCTTCACCGGATACAACGGGCTGTCTGGCAGGGTGTTCCGGGAAGCCTGGACCAGCCCGAAGCCGGAGAGGATCACCACCAGCACCACGGCCACCGGCACGAGCAGGTTTTGCAGCCAGCTCAACGGCCCGGAGCGCGGTCGGGCCATCGCTTGGCGGCGGTCGCGCGCGGCGGCCAGATCCCGCGCGAAGCGACGCCGGGCCAGTTCGGCGAAGGTGGGATCTGGACCGCGCGCCAACGACCGGGCCCGCGCGGCGATTGGCAGCAGACGCGCGAGCTCGGCGCCGTGCGACGGGTACGCTGCCAGACAAATCTCGATCGTCTCGCCGCGCGCCAGGCGCCGTCGGCATTCCTCTACGATATCGGCGATTGGCTCGTCCATGATCCCCGCCTCGAATGACTGATCCGGCCAGCTACGCTTTCACCCGGTCGAGAATTCGACCGAGCGAATGGAGCGCGCGGTGCTGCAACTGGTTGATCGCGCCGGCGCTCTTCCCCAGGATGGCCGCCGCGCGGGCGTTGTCGTAGCCCAGCGCGAACTTCATGACGATCACCTCGCGCTGTTCCGCGCTCAGCTCCGCCAACGCTTCGCGGACAGCGCGGGCCTCATCGCCCAGCAGCGCGGCCTCCTCCGGCGTCGGCGCTGGATCGCGGACGTCCAGGTCCGGATCGAGCGGCCGGGTCGGCCGCCGGTACTGGCGTCGCAAATGGTCGGCGATCTTGTTCCGGGCGATCTGGAACAGCCAGGCAAGAAATCGCGCGTCATCGGTCGCCCGCAGATTTTCGACCGACCGCAGCGCCCCGACGAAGACCTCCTCGGTGATGTCCTCGGCGTCGGCCGTGGTGGCCACCTTGGACGCGACGTAGCGGTACACCTGAGGAAAGGCAAACTCATACAACCGATCCCAGGCATCGGCATCGAGATCCCGCGCGCGCTCGATCCACGCCGCGAGCTCACCCTTGGGCACAAGCCTCTCCCGAGAGGTCGCCGTCGCTAACTCGGTCCCGTTTTCGCGTCCATGATCATAGTCGCCGGACCGATGGAATGTGTACGGGCCGGATGTTCAGCGCGATCATGAAGCATCCCGAATATTCGCGGGGCGGCGCCGGGCTGACCTCTCTCACCCTGTCCCGCTCTCCCCGGCGCGGGGAGAGCGGGAACGCCCAAGCGAGTTCCTTGCGTGGGCGTTCCCTCTTCGCCACGATGAGAGCTTCGGGACTCCCTGGCGATGCGATTCCTTGGCAGTTCCTCTCCCCGCGCCGGGGAGAGGCCAGGAGAGAGGTTCCCCCGGCCACTACCCCCTCGCCGGCACTTCCACCACGACGTACTGCCGTTCGACCGAGACGTCGAAAGTTT
>JBOGTX010000919.1:0-7450 GCA_050695695.1 Chloroflexota bacterium | reverse complement strand
CCCATTCCATATCTCCCGCTTTAGCTTTTCCTCAGTGGCACTGCTGCGCCTGACCGGCGTGATCGGCGGTCTGGAAGGAGTGACCGCAGCCGCAGGTCGAGACGGCGTTCGGGTTGTAGACGGTGAATCCCGCGCCCATCAGGCCGTCGACGTAATCGATCTCGGCGCCGTCCAGGTACTCGACGCTGTACTCGTCGATCACCAGCTTGATGCCGTCGTGATCGAAGACTTGATCGCCCTCTTGCAGGGCGTTGTCCAGCGCCATGCCGTACTGGAAGCCAGAGCACCCGCCGGGGGACACGAAAACCCGGAGTGCGGTGTCCGCGTTACCTTGCTTCTCAATCAGTTGCTTCAGTTGCTCGGTCGCCGAAGCGGTCATGGAAATCATCCGGGCACTCCTCTCCTCCGCGCGAATCAATGGTGCGTTCAGTCGATTCCAGCCGCGCCGCACTCGAACGCGCCGCGACCGACTCGTCTTCACGTCAACATCGTAGCACGCGCTCCGGTCGTCGTCAAACCAACGTGATATCATCGACTAACCCGCGCACCGACCTCCGTCGAGCGGGGGTCGGCGCGACCCGGGATTCGCGCGCGACGACCGATTGGAGGATCAATGCCTGATCAGCCAGGCCCGATCACCGTCGACTTCGACGTCCCCGCGACCATGCGCGACGGGACGATCCTGCGTGCCAACGTCTACCGGCCCGGCGGGGAGGGCCGGTGGCCGGTCCTGCTCACCCGCCTGCCCTACGGAAAGGACTTGCCCCTGGCGGCCAGCATGCTCGACCCGGTGCAGGCCGCCCGCCGCGGTTACGTGGTGATCGTCCAGGATACCCGCGGGCGTTTCCGATCGGATGGCGAGTGGTACCCCTTCCGCGACGAGCCGGCGGATGGCGCCGACACGATCGCCTGGGCGGCCGGGCTGCCGTTCGCGGACGGTCAGGTCGGAGTCTATGGTGGCTCCTACTTCGGTCTCACCCAGTGGGCGGCGGCGACGCAAAAACCTCCCGCGCTGAAGGCAATGGTCCCGTTCATTACCTGGGCCGACCCTTTCAACGGCCTTTCCTACCGGGGCGGCGCCTTCGAGCTCGGCGTCCAGGCGTCCTGGCACCTCCAGCAAGGATTCGACGTGCTGCTTCGTCGGCACCGCGGCGACCCGGCGGCGCTCGTCGAGGCGGTGCGGGCGCTCGCCCGCGAGGTCGACGACCTCGGCACCGCCGGCTATCGGTCGCTGCCGCTTGCCAGTTTCGCTCCACTCCGCCGCCAGGCGGTGGCGCCGGCCTTCTTCGATGAGGTCGCCGCGCCGTTGGACCGTGCGCGGAGCGATCCCTGGACGATCCTCGGCAAGCACGGCCGGGTCAGCGTTCCGACGTTCAACGTCGGCGGCTGGTACGACATCTTCCTGGCCGACACCATCGCCAACTTTCGGGCGATGCGAGCCCTGGGCAGGCCAGCCAAGCTGCTGATCGGCCCCTGGGCGCACGGAGCCACCCGCAATCCGATCGGCGCGCTGAGCTTTGGCCTGGGCGCTCAACTCGGGCTGATCGACCTTCAGACCGATTTCGGCAGCCTGCAGCTTCGCTGGTTCGATCACTGGCTCAAAGGAATCGACACCGGTCTCCTGGCGGAGCCGCCGATCAAGCTCTTCGTGATGGGCGCCAACGTCTGGCGCGACGAGGACGAGTGGCCGCTGGCCCGCGCCGTGGACACCCCGTTTTACCTGCACGAGCGTGGGCGCCTTGCCCAGGACGTGCCGGGCGACGAGGCGCCCGATCGCTATGACGACGACCCCGTCGATCCGGTTCCAACCCTCGGCGGCGCGCTCCTGATGACCCCGGAGTATCCGTCCGGGCCCCTCGACCAGCGCTCGATCGAAGCGCGCCCCGACGTGCTCGTCTTCAAGACCGCGCCCCTGGAAAAGGATCTCGAGGTCACCGGGTCAATTCGCGTCCACCTCTGGGCGATCTCGTCGGCCCCGGATACCGACTTCGTCGCCCGGCTAGTCGACGGGTATCCCGACGGGCGCTCGATCAACCTGACCGACGGAATCGTCCGCGCCCGCTACCGTGGCTTCGGGCGGGGCGAGCGGCCATCGCTGATCGAGCCGGGTCGGCCCTACGAGTACGAGATCGACCTGTGGGCAACCAGTAACCGGTTTCGCGCTGGCCATCGAGTGGGTCTGCAGGTGACTTCCAGCAATTTCCCGCGCTGGGATCGGAACCCGAACACCGGCCACCCCTTTGGCGCGGACGCGGAGCTCGCCGTCGCCCACCAGCAAATTCTGCACGACCGAGCGCACCCATCCCACGTTCTTCTTCCGGTCGTCTCGGGGTAGGGGATGAGGGAGCCCGGAACGCCCCTTGCTATGCCGGGGCTTCATCGGTGGACCGAGGACGCCTCATGGGTGGACATTCCGACTCGCGTTGCCCAACCTGCGGGCGACCGCGCGAAACGCCGCGCGTCGCGCGGCGGCGCGAGCTCGTGAGCCAGATCTACGCGCTGCAACGCGAGATTCTCTCGTTGGAGGAGGGTGAGGTCCAATCAGCCATCCACCAGCAGACGCCGGCCGCGTCCTGCACGATTTGCGCGCAAGCCGCGCCGGGCAAGCCAGGCCAGCCAACGCCGTCGGCTGACCTGATTCGTCCGTTGCGCCTTCGACGCGACGCTCTCGAGCAGGATCTCAATCGACTCGATCGCGAAGGGTAGCCGCGACTACCAGGGCATGGTGCGTCCGGTGAATTTCCGCCCGACCTCGGCGGCCTCCTGTCCAGCCCGCCCGGATGCGCCGACTTTGACGCCTTCCTTGATCCGCTCGACGACGTCGTCTGGCCGCACCGTGTTGAGGAAGGCGATATTCGCCGCCTTGCACGCCGCCAGAATGCGGGCGCGCGCGTCCGCCATCGGCTTGGGGTACGGCTCGTCGTGGTTGTCCGGGAAGCCAAGCGACATGCCCATATCCCCCGGCCCCCACTCGGCAAAGGCGATTCCCGGAACCTTCGACGTCTCCTCGCAACTCGCGAGCGCACGCTTGTTCTCGATCTTCAAGCCGAGGAAGAGCTCGCCCTTCGGGTTCAACGGCCAGGGATCGGCAAGGCTCAGGTAATCGTGCGCCGACACGCCCCAGATCGCCGCGGCCGAGCCCTGTCCGCCGCCACCCCGTCGTCCTTCATCGAGACCTTCGCCGATGCCGATCCGGTTGAACGAGTAGCGGGAGTGCTGAACGAATGCCTTGACCGCCTCGACCGTCTCGGCGTGGACGAGGAGGAGACCGTGAACGCCGGTCGCGAGCACCTGCTGGATCATCCAGGCGTTCGACCGAACCGAGATCGCGTCGGTGCCAAACATCGGGAGGGTCACGACCACAGCGGGTGTGCGATGGCCACTGCGCGTCGGTCCGCCCGCCACCAGGCCCCGCATGAAGTCGGCGAGCTTGCTGATGTCGTAGGGACCGTGCTCGACGTCGTACGCGATGTAGTCGGCCCAGGTCTTCGCCGCCTGCACTCCGCCCTCGAAGCCGCGTTCCCCCGGCCCGGTGTAATAGACCGGTTGGCCCTGTTCCAGAAGCTCGATCACTCGGTTGATTCGTGCCATCCATCACCTCATCGCGCGAAAGATAGGGGTTAGGTTTCGCGCGCGGCCAGTTTATCACGTTCGAGGGCGCGTCGCACCGCGTTGCCGATCTTCGCGAACTCGTATGCGATTGGCGTGGTTGGATCGTCGAGAACGAGCGGCTCGCCCTGGCCGGCGGTCTTCGATCAGACGGGTCGATTGGTGGATCTCATCCGCCGCGACCAGCGGCCGGCCATCCTTCCCGGTGACCTGGGCTACCGCGGCCCGAATCGCCGCTTCGTCGATCATCGTCAAACGCACCTTCGGTAGACAGCCCCAAGATCGGCCCGATGCTGGCATTGAGGTGTCATGCGCGTCCGGGCGCCTCACCAATCACCGAATGGCCCTCGAGATGTTCCCAAGCCACCTTTCGGTCTCCGGCGGCGACCGATGGCGGAAGATTGCCAGTCTGGAGTATTCGGAACGCTGAAACAGCTCGGAATACTCCCTCTTGCGCCGGCGATAGGTCTTCAAGGCCCAGAGGAAGATCGACTCCCGACTCAGAAACGCTTCGCGAAAGCTCTCGCGGTTCCCGTTCCAAAGTTCTTTGCCGGAATGTACCCGAGCGATCGTCCGCCGGACCAATCGCCAGTAAATCAGCGCGAGTGAGTAGTCCAGCCAGACGATCGTATCGGCGCGGCCCCAAACAAGGTCGCGCACCTTGCGGTAGTTGCCATCGACCACCCAGCGGTCCCGGTCGAGCGCGCGCTCGACGCGCTCGCGGAAGAGGTCGGTCGGCGCCGGCGTCCAGTTCGGATCCCAGTGGAGCGCGTCTAATTCGACGTGGCGGAGGCTCAGGATCTCGGCGAGCCCGGTCGCGAGCGTCGTTTTACCCGAGCCGGTCGAGCCGACGACGACGATACGGTTCAAGGGAACGCTGACGGGGACGGAAGAATCGTTCATCGGAAACGAGTGGCGGAGGGGGTGGGATTCGAACCCACGAGGCCTTGCGACCTACACGCTCTCCAGGCGTGCCAAATCAACCACTCTTGCACCCCTCCAAGCAACGGTCCGCGACTACAGTTCGGGTCGCCAACCAGAGGAAACGAGCCGAATGGCTCGCGCGGCCGGCCCGCGAACCAGGACTGCTCTAGAGTATACACCGGGCGGCGAACCGGCTCAAGTCGAGGGCGCCGCCTCTCGCTCGATCAACGCCTTGAGCGCCTCGAGCGATCCAGTGAGCCCGTCGATCAGCTCCTGGCGCAGCGAGGCCGAGTCGCGGGCCGCTCCCGGGGGCGGGTCTGGAAGGTCGTAGGAAAGGGTCGCTTCCAATGCGGTTCGCCCCTCGTCGTCCAGGGAGAGCGCGTACGCGATGCCGTCCGCGCCGCCCTGGACCGAGCGAATCGCGAAGCGCCAGGGGGGATCGAGCTCGGTCACTTCGTCGTCGACGTGGTAGGTTTCGCCGGCCACGTCGAGCGTTCCGCGCAGGACCGTGCCCTTCCGCAGCGGTCCACGGGTCATCGGCGTCACCTGCTTGACCGCTGGGTCCCATTCCGGGGAACGCGCCAGGTTGGTCAGGTAAGCGAACACGACGTCCGGCGGCGCGGCAATCGCCTGTCGAAGGCGGACCTGTCCCCGGCTCATTTAGGCGTCGGCGCCGGGGTCGGCGTCACGCCCGCCGAGAGCGGAGCGTTCGCCGGCCAGGTATAGTTGCTGAAAACCCAGTTGAACAGCGGCACCGAGTCGTTGACGATGTCGCCGCAGTGCAGGAGAACCACGTACACCCGGTGGCCGTTCCGGGTCGCCGACGCGACGATCGTCTTCCCGGCGTTGTCGGTATAGCCGATCTTCACGCCATCGGCTCCAGGGTAGCTCCAGAGGAACCGGTTGAGGTTCCAGACGGTGAAGGACCGCGACCCGTGGACGTCGTGCTTGACCGTGCTGGCCAGCGTGCGAAACTCGGGGTAATGGGTCATGCCGTAGCGGGCGGCCATTCCAAGGTCATAGGCGCTCGTGTAGTGGCCCGGCGCGTCGAGGCCGTGCGGGTTGACGAAATGAGAGTCGTGCAATCCCAGCTCCTGGGCCTGGACGTTCATCATGTCCACGAAGTGGGTTTCGTTCCCGCCGATCGCGTTCGCGATCGCCAGGGCGGCATCGTTGCCGGACGGTAGCATCAGTCCGTAGAGCAAATCCTCGAGGGTGAAGGTATCGCCCTCTTTCAGCCCCATCAACGTGCTATCGGACAGTTGGCTCTGGTCGAATTGAACGTGGATCTGCTGGTTGAGCTTCCCATACTTCAGGGCGACCAGGGCGGTGTAAATCTTGGTGACACTGGCGGGAGCCAGGTGCTCGTGCGGGTTTCGCCCGTAAAGCAGCGCGCCGGACCCTTCGTCGATCACCGCGATCGATTCGGCCTGGACGTTTGGCGGCGCGGCGGAGCCGGTCTTGACCGGCGCGGCGGCGGTCGGTGTCGCCGTCGGAGGCACCGGCGTATCAGTCGCCGGCACCGGAGTCGAAGTCGGGACCATTGTCGGCGTCGAGGTATCCGCGGGCGCCAGGAAGACCGACGCGACCGCCGCGCTGGCCACCGCGGTTGACGGAGTTACCGTTTCCAACGCGTTCGAGCGAACCGGATGCGAGAGGAGCAACGTTGCCGCCGCGAAGATCATGCCCGCCACCAGGGCGGTACCGCCGAGAATCAATACTCTGTGCACGTGATAACCCCGAGGTAAGAGTATGCGCGCCAACCGGGACGTGGCTGGCCAGATTCGATCAGACTCCGCGGAGAGGCGCGTTCATGCCGAGGTCTAAAGAACCGGACAGATCCGCCGGGAAGCGGCGGTATTGTAGCACAGTGGGGAGAGCGCCGACCACGGTTCCCGGGGTTAAAGGTACCCGACTCTCCCCGGTCAGTACAATACCTCCACGACCAGTTTCCCACGAAGTCCGTGCGCCTGATCGTCGTCGTCGTTGCTGACGGCCTCGAACTCGCCAACGTTGAGAAAGGTGAAGATACATGAACTGGTTTGGCCGGGAAGCACGTCGATGCTGAAATCGGGGATCGCTTGGGCCGCGTACTGGTGGCGGCGAGACCCGACGTTTTCCACGACGAATTTGATCGGGTAATTCGCGGGCACCCGGACGACGCGTGGCTCGAGACCATTGTCACTCAAGGTCACGTTCACCACTCGAACCGCTGGCTGGGCCATCGGGCCTCCTGCTGAAAGAGAACTGGCCAGCTTGCCTGATCGGCATTATCGGTGCCAGCATCGGGCGCGGCCTCACCCGCTCGCCGCGAAAGCGCGCTCGACCTCCACGGCACAGCGATTCCAGGTGAAGTAGCCGGCGCGCGCGCGGCCCGCCTGGATCAGCCGCTCGCGGAGCGATTGGTCGCCGAGCACCTGCTCCATGGCCACCGCCAGGCCGGCCACGTCGTGGGGATCGACCAGCAGGCCCGCCTCTCCCACGACTTCCGGCAGCGCGCCCGCGTTCGACGAGACCACCGGCGTTCCCCACGCCATCGCCTCGAGGATCGGCAGACCGAAACCTTCGTACAGCGAGGGAAACACGAACGCGACTGCCCCGGCATACAGCGGCGCGAGGTGCTCGCGCGGGACGTAGCTCAGCCAGCGGATTCGGTCCAGGATTCCGAGCGCTTCGGCACGGCGCCGCAGGTCCGAGGCTCCGACGCCCGGCCGCCCGGCGAGCACGAGCCCGGCCGCCGACTGGTCGGCCTGGCGCAACCGGGCATAGGCCTCGAGCAGGCGGAGCAGGTTTTTCCGCGGCTGAAGCGTCCCGACGAAAAGGAAGTAACGAGACGGCAGATCATAGCGGACGCTCAGCTCGGGGTCGGGCGCGACGTCGCGTGGTACGGGACCACCGAGATAGGCCACCTGAATCC
>JBOGTX010000918.1:0-3384 GCA_050695695.1 Chloroflexota bacterium | reverse complement strand
GCTCGTAGGTATCCAGCCCGCCTTCGTCCAGGATCTGTCGGGCCGCGGCGTCGTCATACCAGTCACCGTGGAACTGGAGCAGGTCCAGGTGATCGCGCTGGAGGCGGCGGAGGCTCGCCTCCAGCGCGGCGCGGATGCCGGCCGGCGACCAGTCGGCGCGGGGGGACTTGCTGGCCAGGAAGATCCGGGCGCGGTCGGCACCCAGGGCGCGCCCGATCAGCGTCTCGCTGATGCCGTCGCCGTAGCCGGGCGCGGTATCGAAGTAAGTAATCCCCCGCTCCAGGGCGCGCCGCACCGCGCGCTCGACCCGGGCCTGGGTGTCGGCGGCGCCGGAATCCCAGGGCACGAGATAATTCGGCACGCCGGCCGGTCCGCCGCCAAAGCCGAGCGCCGAGACCCGGGCGCCGGTCCGCCCGAACGTTCGATATTCCATCCTATTCCTCCGCGATCAGGTCGGCCAGCCGCTCGCCGATCATCATCGCCGTGGCGTTCGTGTTCGCCCGCACGCAGTCGGGCATGATCGAGCAGTCCGCGACCCGCAGCCGTTCCAGCCCGTGGACCCGGCCACGCTGATCGACCACCGCGCGCCGGTCGGCGGCCGGACCCATTTTACACGTCCCCGAGAGATGGTGGGTGTGCGTTACCTCGCGGCAGAGCCAGGCATCGAGCGCGGCATCCGAATCGAGCAGCCGATCGTCCGGGGCGAGCCGGGAGCCAATCAGGTCCACGAACGCGGGATGCTGACCGAGCCGCACCGACAGCCGGAGCGACTCGCGCAGGCGCTGGCGGTCGGATGATTCGGCCAACAGGTTGAGATCGATCGAGGGCTGCACCGCCGGATCTTCCGAGCACAGGCGAATCTCGCCCTGGCTCACCGCCAGGTTCAGCACCGGCTGGATGGCCATGCCCAGCGGCGTGCGCCCGTCGCCGCCGCGGTCGACCCGGCCGGTCGCGTACGAGATCATCAGGATCTGCAGATCGTTTCGACGGGTCGAGCCGGGTGCCGAGCAGCGCAGGGCGACTTGATAGCGCGGCAGGTCCGGGTGCATCGGGTAGCCGGGCTTCGGCCGCCAGGCCGCGCCGACGTGGGGGTGATCGCGCAGGTTCTGGCCGACGCCGGGCAGCGCCTGAGTGACGGAAACGCTCGCCGCGCCCAACTGGTCGGCCGGCCCGACGCCGGAGAGCATCAGCAGGTGTGGCGAGCCGACCGCACCGGCGCAGAGGACGATCTGGTCGCCGTGAACTGTTTGGAGCTCGCCCCCGGAGACGACCGACACGCCGACCGCCCGCCGCCCGTCGAAGAGCACCCGCTGGACGACGCAGCGCGAGCGAACTGTCAGGTTCAGGCGGTGGCGTGCCGGATCGACGTAGCCGAGGCTCGTCCCCCAGCGCACGCCGCGGTCATTGTTGAGCGGAATCGGTCCGACCCCCTCGGCGTCCGGCGCGTTGAGGTCGGGGCACTCGGCGAAGCCGAGGTCGCGGCACGCCTCGACGAACGCGACCTGGGGCGGCAGCCACTCGTCGCGTCGGAAGCGCCGCACCGGAATCGGCCCGTCGGCGCCGTGGTAAGGGCGGTCGCTGAAATCGGGGTCGCGCTCGAGGCGACGGAAGTAAGGCAGGACCCGCTCGAAGGACCAGAGGTCGTTGCCGGCCGCCGCCCAGCCGTCGAAGTCCTCGGGGATGCCGCGCAGGAAGATCTGGCCGTTGATCGAGCTCGACCAACCGACGACCTTGCCGCGAAAGACCCCGAGTGGACCGGCGGTCGGGGTGGCCGTGCCGACGTAGCCCCAGTCGTGGTCGCTTGGCGTCATGTCGGCCGCGGTGGTGTCGCCCCAGCGGAGCTTCGGCGGCAGATTGTCGAGCCCGGCGTAGTCCGGCCCGGCCTCGAGCAGGAGCACCGAGCGAGCGGGATCGGCCGACAGCCGGTTGGCGACGATCGCCCCGGCCGACCCGGCGCCGACTACGATCAGGTCATAGGTCATCCACTACCTCCTGCCGGCGATGATTCGCTGACCGAGGCGTGGACACGCCCCGGTCACGAACCAATATAGCGAGCCCGCGCAATCGAGGGAGGTGGTCTCAGGTCGACGCCCCCGGTAGCGAATAATCGATCTGCCAGCCCCGATCCTCGGCGAGCAGCGCGCAGGCACGCTCGGCCAGGGCCGAGATCGTCAGCGAGGGGTTGACCCCGAGCGGCAGCGGGACGATCGCGCCGTCGGCGACGTAGAGGCCGTCGTGGACCTGGGCGCCGGTCGTGTCGGCGAAGACCTGCCCCTTGTGGTTGACGACGCCCCAGACGGCGTCTTCGCCCATCACGCAGCCCCCCAGGGGATGCACCGTGATCAGGTTGTGACCGGCCAGGTCCTTCCAGAGCGGGTTGGGCGTGAAAATACCTTTCAGCGCCTGCGTCGCCTCGAGCAGGCGCTGACTGACTTTCTGGTAGATCGGCTGCTCGCCCACGCCCGGCCAGCTGACTCGGAGACGGTCGTTTTCGAGGTACATCCGGCCGGTCCCTTCGTCGTGGGTCATCACGAGAAAAATCTGGGTGTTCAACACCGCGCCGTGGTAGGCGCCCCGCGCGAGGCTCTCGGCCGCTCGCTCGGCCTGCGCGAGCCGATCGCCAGGGTCGTTCGCGGTGTTCTGGCCGGCGGCCGACGCCGCCGCGGCGTAGGTCTCGGGTAGGGCCGAGGCGAACGCGCCGGGGGCAACGCCCTCCTCGACCACGATGCCGTCAGCGAGCCGCGGCTGCCCGCGCATGTCGATGATCCCGGCGATGTTCGGACCGACCGGCGCGATCTGGCCCGGCGGCAGGTTGCCAAAGCCGGTCGAGTTGACCGGGCTCTCGCCGTTGTAGCTGAAACCGAGGTAGTCGCCGTTGCCGGTGAAGCGCTGGCCAACCTGATCGGAGACCGGCAGGCCGCGGGCCTTCGAGCGCAGCAGGATTTCCGTCGAGCCCAGGGTACCGGCCGCCAGGACCACGACGTCCGCGCGAAGAACGCGGGTGGGCGCGTCGATCGGCTCGCTGCCCGACTCCAGCACCTGGTAGTGGACGAGCCAGCGACCGTCCTTCCGCTCGAGATAGCGGATGCTCACGCCGGTGTAGATCTCGGCGCCGTGATTCTTCGCGTCGGGAAGGTAATTCATGATGATCGTGTTCTTCGCGCCGTAGTTGCAGCCGCTGACGCAATCGCCGCAGAGGACGCAGGCGTGCTGCTCGACGCCGACGTGGTTGACCCCCTCTTTGAAGGTGACGTAAATCGGCGGCCGATAGAACTCCTGGCCAAGCGCGCGCGCCGATTTTTCCATGGCCTGGAGCTTGGGCAGCGGCGGGAAGTCGGCCGGGTAGGGCGTTGGCTTCAGCATCTCCTCGGCGCGCGAGTAGCC
>JBOGTX010000917.1:0-4925 GCA_050695695.1 Chloroflexota bacterium | reverse complement strand
GCCACCAGCAGCAGGGCTCCCCCGAGCCGGAGCGAACCGGTGGCGATGACCACCGCCACCACGACGTTCAGACAGAACCCGATCAACGTCAGGCCGTTCGGTGTGACGCCAGTCCAGGCAAGGCCGCGCGCGAACGCCTCCGCCAGGCGTTTTGCCGGTCGCTTGACCAGGTCGAACACGTTCCCCCCCGCGCGCCGGGAGCAGGCGGCGCCCGAGTGGCGCCGCCGGGTCGACGAGGCCCACGGGCGCCACTCGGGTGCTCCGCCGCGGTTCATTATTCTCTTGGATATGCGTCATAGCTCCATAATAGGACGCTAAGACTTGATTCACGACGGTCGACCAGGCGAAGCGCGGCGCTTTGATCTGGCCACGGCGCCCCAGATCGCGCCCGAGCTCCACGTCGCCAACGACGCGACCCAGCGCGTCGGCAAGGGCCGCGACGTCGCCCGGCGGCACCAAAAGTCCTTCGTCGCCATCCGCCACGACGTCGCGGTAACCGGCGATGCCCGACGCGACGATTGGCGTACCGGCCGCCATCGCTTCGGCCAGAACCACGCCAAAGCTTTCGCCGCCGAGCGACGGCGCGCACAGCACGCTCGCCGATCGATAATAGCGCGGGAGCTGGTCTGGGGCGGCGTAGCCGACGAAAACCACGTCGGGAATGTTGGATCGAGCGACGACCTCCTCGTAGTGCCGACGCTGGACCGGACTGTACGCTCCGACGACCAGCAGCCGCGCGACCACGCCCCGGCGCCGCAGCAGCGCGAACGCCTGCAGGAGACCGCGGAATCCTTTGCGGTCGTCAAGGCGGCCAACGAAGAGAATGTTGGGAATCCCGTCGACGAGATCGGCCAGCGGCGCCGAGCCACGAAAGCGCTCCAGGTCGACGCCGTTCGGGATCACCGCGTAGTCGGCCGGAAAGTGTCGCGCGACGAACGACCGAGCGGTTTCGGACACCGCGATGCGCGCGTCCAGGCGCGAGAAATATCTGCGCAGGAGAAAGCGTCCGTGTCGATACCCCAGCTCGTTGCCCGAAAAGGCGTGAAAGGTCCCGACGTTCGCGGTGTGCGAATGTCGAAGCACCAGTAGCGGGAGCAGCGGAATGAACGGCTCGTGGAGGTGGATCACGTCAAAGCCGCTCTGGTTGAGAATCCGCTTGATCGCGGCCGACAGCCCGAGCGAAAGGGTGATCCGCGCGACCGATCCATTGGCGGGAACCCGCACGACGCGGCCGGCGACCACGAGATTCGCGACCCGCCGCGGCGACGGTCCGTCGGACGACGGCGCGATCACCGTGGTCTCGTGCCCGAGCGCCCGCAAGGCCCGATCGAGCTGGCAGACGTGCTCGCCGACGCCCCCCGGATAGGCAAAATCGTACGGCGAGACCAGGGCGACCCGGAGCCCGGTCATTCTGGCTCCCAGATTCGGTGAAAGATGACCCACTGGGTTGGGGCGTCGCGCAGGTCGGCGCCGAGCGCGTCGAGCAAGTGCTCGGTCGTCGTGCGCAGGTCGGCGCGAAGGTGTCCGGTCCGCGCCACCGGAATCGGGGCGCCGATGCGTACCCGAAGACGGCGGCCGGGCAGGCGCCGACTGGCGTAGGGAAGCAGCGGGGCGCCGGTTCGCCTGGCCAGCAGAGCCGCCGCCACTGGCATGCGCGCCGGGCGGCCTTCGAACGTGACCAGATCCCCCTCGCCGAGGGTCATCCGATCGACCCCGATTCCCACGACCTGATTTCGGCGCAGCGCCTCGCGAACGCGATCGATCGCGGTCGTGCCGACCGGCTCGCACCGGAAGCCAGCCCGCTCGCGGAGCCGGATCATCAGGTCAAGCAGCTCGGGAGGCTCCAGGCGCTCGACCGGCAAGACCACCTCGACTCCCCGGCGCGAGGCCACTCGTCCGACGACCTCGAGATTGCCAAGGTGGAGCGCCGCCAGGAGCGCGCCGCGCTCTCGGGCCAGCGCCTCGGCAAGGTTCTCCCAGCCTTCCACCTCGACGCGCTCGAGAAGATCGCCGGTCGGGAGCCCGGGCAAGGCGAAAAGATCGGCGTAGTTCTGGGCCGCGGTGACGAAGACGGCGCGAACTTCCGCTGCGGTCGGCGGGCGCCGGAGCACGACCCGCAAGTTCGCGCGCACCGCCCGCCGCCCGCTGGCGTTGGCGATCCACGACCCCCAGCCGATCAGGTAGGCAAACGCGGCCACGAACGGAGCCGGCCAGGCCGGCAGCGCTCGGGCCGCGATTCGGAAGCCAACCAGGGCGATGCTCACGCGCCGGGCGTCGACTCGCGAATGAACTCTTCGACAAGTTGACGGGCCTTCGCGTCGGTGAATTGTTTGGGCGGGGACTTCATGAAGTAGGCCGACGGCGCCAGCAGTGGCCCGGCGAGCTTGCGATCCAGCGCCAGCTTGGCGCAACGCACCGCGTCGATCACCACTCCGGCCGAGTTCGGCGAGTCCCAGACCTCGAGCTTGAGCTCCAGGTTGAGCGGCACGTCGCCAAACGTCCGCCCTTCCATGCGAATGTAACACCACTTCCGGTCCTCGAGCCAGGGGACGTGATCGCTCGGCCCGACGTGGACGTTATCCTTGCCAAGGTCGTAATCGAGCTGAGACGTCACCGAGTTGGTCTTCGAGATCTTCTTCGATTCCAGGCGGGAACGCTCGAGCATGTTGTAAAAGTCGGTGTTTCCGCCGAAATTGAGCTGATAGGTGCGCTCGAGCTTGACCCCTCGGTCGCGGAACAGGCGCGTCAAGACGCGATGGGTAATCGTCGCGCCGACCTGCGACTTGATGTCATCTCCAATAATCGGAACACCGGCCGCGACGAAGCGTTGCTGCCAATCCGGCTGGCCGGCGATGAAAACCGGAATGCAGTTGACCATGGCGCACCCCGCCGCCATGATCTGTTCGGCGTACCACTTCGTCGCCTCCTCGCTGCCAACCGGCAGGTAGTTGACGACGACGTCGGTGTGGGTATCCCGCAGGATCTCGGTCACGTTCGCCGGCGGCCGGCCATCGACCTTGACGATGTCCGCGAGGTACTGACCGATCCCGTCTCCCTGCATCCCCGGCTGAACGCTCACTCCGAGGCGCGGAACCCTGGCGAACTTGTAGGTGTTGTTCGGCGCCGCGAAGATCGCCTCGCTCAGGTCCTGACCCACTTTGTTGCGATCGACGTCGAACGCCGCGGTGAACTCGATGTCGCCCACGTGGTACTGAGCCAGGCTCACGTGCATCAGGCCCGGCACGAACTCATCGCTCGGCGCCTCGCGATAGTAGTGAACGCCCTGTACCAGGGACGACGCGCAGTTTCCAATGCCGATGAGGGCGACCCGCACTTTTCCAGACAAAACTCGGGACTCCTTTTCAAATCAATCGCTGCCTGAACGCCGAATCCGTGAGGCCGTCCTCGCTTCTGACTTTGCCCTAGACCTCCCGGAACTCGCCCTCAACGGTGCCCTCGGGTCCGCCCTGGCCACCGCCTTCGCCGCCTTCCTCGGACGGCCCCGGGCCCGCTCCGCCCGCGGCCGCGCTGCCAGCCTGCCCGTAGACCGTCTGGCCGACCTTCTGGAGCGCCGAATTGAGGTCATCGGTCGCCGAACGAATCGAGCCGGCATTGCCGCTCTGCAGCGCCGACCGGACCGCCGCGACCCTCGATTCCACGTCGGTCTTCAGCTCCGCCGGGACCTTGTCGCCGTAGTCGCGGAGCGTCTTCTCGGCAGTGTAGGCCAGGGAGTCGGCGTTGTTGCGGAGCTCGATCTCCTCGCGGCGCTGGCGATCCTCGTCGGCGTGCGACTCCGCCTCCCGGACCATCCGCTCGACCTCGTCCTTGCTCAAGCCCGAGCTGGCGGTGATCGTGATCCGCTGCTCGCGCCCGGTCCCCTTGTCGGTTGCCGAGACGTTCAGGATGCCGTTCGCGTCGATGTCGAACTTCACCTCGATCTGCGGCAGACCGCGCGGGGCCGGCAGCAGGCCGTCCAGGATGAAGCGGCCGATCGACTTGTTCTCGGTCGCCATCGGGCGCTCACCCTGGAGAACGTGAATCTCCACCGACGGCTGGCTGTCCGAGGCGGTCGAGAAGATCTGGCTCTTGCTCGTCGGAATCGTCGTGTTGCGGGTGATCAGCGGGGTCATCACCCCGCCCAGGGTCTCGATGCCAAGGGTCAACGGCGTGACGTCGAGCAGCAGAACGTCCTTGACCTCGCCCTTGAGGACGCCCGCCTGGACCGCGGCGCCCACTGCCACGACCTCGTCGGGGTTCACTCCCTTGTGGGGCTCCTTGGCAAAGATGCTGCGTACTTTCTCGACGACCGCGGGCATGCGCGTCTGGCCACCCACCAGCACGACTTCGTCGATCTGATCGGCAGTCTTGTTCGCGTCGCGCATCGCCGAGCGCACCGGCTCGACCGTCTTCTCAATCAGGTCGCCGACGAGCTGCTCGAGCTTCGCACGGGTGAGATTCATCGTCAGATGCTTCGGACCGGAGGCATCGGCGGTGATGAACGGCAGGTTGATCTCGGTCTGGAGCACCGAGGACAGCTCGATCTTCGCCTTTTCGGCGGCTTCCTTCAGGCGCTGGAGCGCCATCCGGTCCTGGCGCAGGTCGATGCCGCTCTCCTTGCGGAACTCGCCGGCGATCCAGTCCATGATCCGCTGGTCGAAGTCGTCGCCGCCGAGGTGGGTATCGCCGTTGGTGGACTCGACCTCGTAGACGCCGTCGCCGAAGTGAAGGACCGAGATATCGAACGTGCCGCCGCCTAGATCGTAGACGGCGATCGTCTGCTCCTTCTCCTTCTTGTCGAGTCCGTAGGCTAGCGCCGCCGCGGTCGGCTCGTTGATGATCCGCAGAACTTCCAGGCCGGCGATCTTGCCGGCGTCTTTTGTCGCCTGGCGCTGGCTATCGTTGAAGTAGGCCGGCACGGTGATCAC
>JBOGTX010000916.1:0-2029 GCA_050695695.1 Chloroflexota bacterium | reverse complement strand
CTACCCGTTCGATCGCTTGCTGGCGTCGCATTTTCCGCTTGAAAAGCTCGACGACGCCTTTCGCCAGACCGACTGGGCCGCGCGGGCCGGGCAGGTACCGCGGGCGCTCATCACCCTGTAACGACCTGGCGACGTTCCACCGGGTTCGAGAGATCGTCCGGGTACCCGCCATTTTACCCATTGACCGTTAACGATTGGCTGCTTACAATGAGCGGCGGGCTGACCTGCGATCGATTTAGGATGGGACGTGACGGACGTGCGCGGCAAACGCCCGACGCGACCGGTGGGGCGTGACATGTGGTCCGCCCAGGCCGTCTTTGGATTCGTGGCGGCCAAAGCTATCCGAGTGGCGAGCGTTGGCCTGGTGCTCGGCGCGCTGGCCGGCTGGATCGGTCTGCTGTCCGGTGGCACCGCGTCAGCGGTTGGCGCGCAAGCGGCCCGCTGGTATCCGCTCATGGTCTTCGCCCTGCCGGCCGCGCTGATCGTCACCACGTTCTCCGATCTGAGTCGCGCCCTGGCGGTCCGTCGCCCGGCCGGCCCGACGGGCCTGGTGGTCGGCGGCGCGCTGATCGCGACCGGCATTGGCGGCGCGATCCTCGGAACCGCTTATTTCCTCGTTCTCACCTTCTACATTCCGACAATCTTCAGTTTCTTCCGGCTCGATCCGATCGCCATTCGCGCGGCTGTTCTCAGCCAGTTCGACTGGCCGATGGCCGGTATCGTCCTGGCGGTCACGATCGCGACCGGGGTCGTGGAGACGATTGCTTTGCTGATCCGCGCCACGCGGAGGAGGAGCTGACCGATGCTTCGACCGGTGCGCGCCGGCCTCATCCATAAAGACGCGAAGCCGACGATTGCCCAGCGTCCGGACGCGCGGGAGCCGCGTCAGCCCGTGTTGGACCTGCCGCGGATCGGGCCGGCCGGCACGCTCCAGTCCGACCGTCTGAGTCACTCGAACGTGATCGCGCTCCAGCGGACTATCGGAAACCAGGCGGTTGGCCGACTTCTGCGGGCGAATCGCCCCTCGGTCGGGACCGGCGCCCGACCCGGTCCGCGGTCCTCGGCGTCTTCCTCGATCGCGGCCGGCCGAGCGCCGGAGACGGTTCAGCGCGATGAGACGACCGAGCTGACGGAGTGGAATACCGCGCAGAACGTCTACATGAACATGCCGATCGACGCCGGCCACATCACCGGCCAGGTGGTCAACTGGGGCATCGTTCGGCCGATCATGAGCAAGTGGAAGGGCAAGGCGGAATGGCGCGAGCGTGAGAAGGGCGCCTGGGAAAAGGCCCACCTGCTCGAGAAGAACCAGTACGGCCGAGGCAAGCTGGGCGCGGTGATGCGCGGGATCGACACCGCCTCGCGCATCTGTCATTTGATCGGGACGCTGGCCGGGATCATCGCCTTCATCTGCGGGATCGTCGGCTTCTTCCAGCCGGCCGCGCTGCCGATTGGCGCGATCGCCACGGTGATCGCCCTGGCCGCGCACGGCGTGATGGCAATATTGCAGTCGATCCTCGTCGGCCATAACCTGATCCGCATCAAGGGGATGCCGGCCGAGGAGCGGGCGAAGGTGATGCCCGCGATCTATCGCGACCTGGTGAAGCTGGGCTTCGCGCTGCTGGGCGTTGGCCTCGGTGGCGTTGGCGTCGGCATGTCGGTTGCCCACGGCGGCCTGATGGCGGCGCACCTGGCCCAGGGCGCGGAGCAAAGCGCCAAGATCGGCGAGTTCGTCGGCGAGCAGGGCGGCGAAGGGCTGGCCGAAGGCGGATTGTTCTGGGGGATTCTCGGTACCAATAAGAAGGAAATCGACCTCGGCATGAAAGGCAAGCTCGGGACGCCGGGGCAGGACGGTCACGCGCCGATTCCATCCAGTCAGACTCCGCCCAGTCCGACGCCACCGCCGTTAACGCGCTCGCGGCGGACGTCGGTGCGCGGCACGCTTCAGCCTCAGGACAAATCAGGCTCGAGCAACGATTCGGACCTGAGCGAGCTCGAAAGCTTCAGCCAGCAGGTCAAGAGCGATTCC
>JBOGTX010000915.1:0-2585 GCA_050695695.1 Chloroflexota bacterium | reverse complement strand
GATGACGACATCAAGGTCGGCTAATGCGGCCCGATCCCGCAGGCGATCGAGGCCGGGGCGACTAAGGGTTGCCCCGCTGTAGCCGTCATCGCGGTCCACATGCTCATCGGCGAGGTGCCAGCCCTTCTGCTCAAGGTAGGCACGGAGTCGGGTGAGTTGCTGCTCGATCGTCTGTGCTTGAGCTTGGCGTTGCGTCGAGACCCGCGCGTCAATCCCTACCTGCATCACGATCCTCCCTGTTCCCTCGCAGGAGGCTCTGATGCGCTTCATCGTCGCCTCCTGCTTGCCTTGCAGGGGGATCTTCGCGCAATCGAAGAGCGAGACGCGACCAACTGAGGTGCAGACGACGGAAACGCACAAAGCAAAACTTGTCAGTTGTGATTAAACCATCTCTCATACTTCACCGTTCGCCAGAGCCTTTCGGTGAAGACGTTGTCGAGGGCACGGCCTTTGCCGTCCATACTGACCTGAATCGCCCGTCCGAGCAGTCGATCGAGATAGCGCGGACTCGTGAAGTGGCTCCCTTGGTCGCTGTTCCAAATCGTCGGTGTCGCCTGAGCCAAGGCCCGATCGACCGCGGTGAGGACGAAATCGAGCTCCAGCGTCTGATCCAGTTCCCAGGCGACGACGAAGCGCGAGAACCAATCGAGAATTGCGACCAGGTACCCCCAGCCCTTTGTCAGGCGGATAGACGTGAGATCGATCCCCCAAACGTGATTCGGCGCGGACGCGACGATGTCGCCGAGCCGAGACGGAAAGATGCGATGTTCGGACGCTGGCTTGCGGAGACTGGGCTTGGGCCCGACCGCGACGATGCCGATCTCGCGCATGTGCCGCTGGACCGCCTTACGGTTGACCAGAAACGCGTCACGCTGCAATTGGGCCGTGATCCGCCGCGAGCCGTAGAACGGATGCGCGGTGAAAATCTCGTCGATCCGATGCTTGAGGGCGATCTCCGCGGCCGATGGCCCGATCGACCGATCGTACAAACTCGATCGGCTCACGCCGAGCAACTCCGCCTGGATGCCGAGCGCTAGCTCGCCGCCGGTGCGCTCGATCAGCGCCACCCGCTCGTCCCTCCTCATGGATGACACCAGATTTTTTTTTCAAAAAGGCGACATGGGTCGTCAGCCGCCCGATCTCTTCGTCGAGCTCGCGGAGTTGCTTCTCGTGGGCGACCCGTTCCGCCTCACGATCAGCGTTCTCGCGCTCAAACAGACTGGGGAAGCGCTCAATCGCCGTCGTTTTCCAAAGACCGACGAGGTTAGGGTGGACGTCGTTCTCGGCGGCGATTTGGCTCATCGTTTTCTCGCCGCGCAGGACTTCCTGGACAATCTGGGCTTTGAAGGTGGCGCTGTCGTGCTTTCTCATCCCGCCATGATCCACCTTATTTTCCCCCGTTTCACTGTCCAGTTTTACGGGTCCATCATAATCTCTTGGTCCTGGCCGGTTGTTTGGGCCTCATGTCCTCTCGTGGTTCAACGGCATGAGCTGTATCTGCTTTGCAAGGCCATGAGCCGTTGGGATGTCGCCGTCGTTATACACGAGCACACGTCCGATAACGAGCACCGAGTTGTTCGGCGAGGATATCTGCGTCACGCCGTTCGACACTGTTCCCCGCCAGCCCGGCCCCGTAATGAGGTAGTCGCCCGCCTGCGTGCCAGTGGTGCGTTTGCCGACGTGGGCAAAATTCGTGTCGTTCGACGGATCAGTGAATTGCACGCAGTAGTAGCGACCGGCCATGTCCGGCACATGCAGGACTTGCGGTCCTTTTCTGAGGTCTAACCAGCCGACCGTAAGCAGCGTGTCGCGATTGACGCCGGTAGTCGCCAATTTTGAGGCCGAAGCGGGCGGGTGGAGAGGATCCGCAAAAAGCGCTTGGGGCTCCGTGCGGAGCGAATTGACCGGGATGGGGCCGTCGCCGAACCCCTTAGCGAGGATCGCTCTCTTGTACACGTACAGAAGCATGCGCGGCCAATTGTAGATAAAAAGGAACCACGTCGCGATACAAACCCCACCGAATATAAGCAAATGCTCGTACCCGACATGCATCATGTCACCTCGACGATCGGCGGCACCGTATAGGTACGGTCGAGGATGGCCGCGCCGGGTACATAGACGCGCAGCCAGAGGATGAAATCGCCTACAGGCGCGGGCAACCAGTTGGATTCCTGCCCTGCCGGAGCGGTGTTCTGAATATAAATATCGACGGAACCGTCGGCATTCGGGACGAGGCCGGAGCGATCGCTCACGCTGTAGCGGTTGATCGGATTCGCCACGAAGTGATTGTGTGCGTCACCCATCGTCAGCGACCAGAATGCGTTGTTCGGCGGGAGTTGTCCGGCCGGAAAGTGCATGATGTTGTCGTGCTGGCCGTTGAGCGTATGGCCCGCGCCATCGACGTTCGCCCACCAATACATCGCCTCTTGCGGCACGTTCACCGGGCCAGGAAATAGTTGGGCGCACGCGGCCCTGAACAACATGCCCTTGCCAGGCACGCCGCATCCGAACAGGGTGATCCAGCCGTTGACCTTCGTGGCCTTGATCCGCGCGGACGCTTGGGCCGAGACAAACGCCAACCCGAA
>JBOGTX010000914.1:0-6633 GCA_050695695.1 Chloroflexota bacterium | reverse complement strand
GGGACGGACCGCGCGAATCCGACCACCGGCCGGCGGTGGTCTTTTTTGTGCCCCTGACCCACGAAGAAACGGGAGATTGACCGCGTGAAGGCACTGTACGTCGACTGCTTTTCGGGAATCAGCGGGGATATGTTTCTCGGCGCTCTCGTCGACCTCGGCCTCGAGATCGCCGAGTTACGCGCCGCGATCGGGCGCCTGCCGATCGAAGGATACCGCGTGGAGTGCGAGGCGGTCACCCGTCAGGGAATCGCCGGCCGCGCGGTGCGCGTCGTGCTCGACGACCGCGGCCAGCAGCCTACCCGCCACCTGAGCGACGTCGAAGCAATCATCCGGACCAGCGACCTGACCGCCGCCGTGAAAGACCGGGCGTGCCAGGTGTTTCGGGCTCTGGCCGAGGCCGAGGCGTCGGTTCACGGGGTCTCGGTCGAGAACGTCCATTTCCACGAGGTGGGCGCCGTCGACGCGATCGTCGACGTGGTCGGGGCGACCTGGGGGTTGCAAGCGCTCGGCATCGAGAAAGTCTTCGCGTCGTCGCTCCCCAGTGGCTCCGGAACGGTCCAAACGGCGCACGGGCCGCTGCCGGTCCCCGCGCCGGCTACCCTTGCCCTGCTGGCCAGGCGCGGCGCGCCGCTGCGCCCGAGTCCGGCGACGACCGAGCTGGTCACGCCGACCGGGGCGGCGCTGCTGGCGACGCTGGCAACCTTCGAGCAGCCAGAGCTTCGGCTGGCGCGCGTCGGCTATGGCTTCGGTCAGAAGACGCTGCCCTGGCCAAACGTGGTCCGCCTCTGGCTCGGCGACCTGACCGACGATCGAGTCGATACCGATACGATCGGCGTGATCGAGGCCAACCTGGACGACGAACGACCCGAAATTCTCGGCGCCACGATGCAGACGTTACTGGCCGCGGGCGCACTGGACGTCTTCTTCACGCCGATCCAGATGAAGAAAAATCGCCCGGCGGTCAAGCTCAGCGTGCTTTGCCCGCTCGAAAAGGTCGACGCCCTGAGCGCGGTCGTCATTCTGGAAACGTCGACCCTTGGCGTCCGAACCTATCAGGCGCGGCGCCTGAAGAGCCAGCGCTGGCAGGAGCGCGTGCCAACACCCTGGGGCGACGTTTTGGTAAAGGTGAAAGAGTTTGGCAACGCGCGAAGTGTCGCCCCGGAGTACGAAGATTGCCTGCGCCTGGCGCGGGAAGCGAACGTGCCGCTGGCGGAGGTCTATCAAGTCGCGAAACAGGCCTGGAGCGCCGCGCGGTCGGTGAGGGAATCAACATGCTGACAAGTCACGAGATCCGAGCGAAGTTCCTGCGTTTCTTCGAAGAGAAGAACCATCTGGTGCTCCCCAGCTCGTCGCTGGTGCCCCAGGGTGATCCGTCGATGCTGCTGACGACCGCGGGAATGGTCCAGATGAAGCCTTATTTTCTCGGCGAAGCGCTGCCCCCGGCTCCACGCCTGGCCTCGGTCCAGAAATGCCTGCGTACCGTCGACATTGACACCGTCGGCGACGCGAAGCACCTGACCTTCTTCGAGATGCTTGGCAACTTTTCGGTCGGTGACTACTTCAAAGACGGGGCGATCGGGTTCGCCTGGGAGTTTCTGACGAGCTGGGTCGGCCTGGCTCCGGAGCGCATCTACCCGAGCATCTATCCTGACGACGAGGAGTCCTTTCAAGCGTGGCAGCGGATCGCCGGGGTTCCGCCGGAGCGCATCGCCCGCCTGGAAGACAACTGGTGGAACGCCGGCCCAATCGGGCCGAACGGGCCGGACTCCGAGATCTATTACGACCGCGGGGAGGCCTTCGGCTGCGGGAAATCGACCTGCGGGCCGGGCTGCGAGTGCCCGCGCTTCCTCGAGACCTGGAACCTCGTCTTCATGCAGTATTACACCGATCCGACCGGCGCCACCACCCCACTGCCCCGCAAGAATATCGACACCGGCATGGGGCTCGACCGCTTGACGATGCTACTCCAGGATAAGCGCAGCGTCTACGAGACCGACCTGTTCTGGCCAATCATCGAGCGAACCGCGGCGGTCGCCGGGGTGACGTATCTCACCAACGAGCGGACGGATTACTCGCTCCGGGTGATCGCGGACCATAGCCGCGCCGTCACCTTCTTGATCGCCGACGGGGTTCTGCCCAGCAACGAGGGACGGGGATACATCCTGCGGCGAATTCTCCGCCGGGCGGTCCGCCACGGACGACAGCTCGGAATTCAGCACCCCTTCCTGACCGAAACGATTCAGGTGGTGATCGACCTGATGGGGAGCGCCTATCCGGAGCTCGTCCAGCGCCGCGACTTCATTCTGCGGGTCGTCGAGATGGAAGAGGGACGGTTCAGCCAGACCCTGACCGTCGGACTCGGCGTGCTCGATCAGTTGATCGTGAAGGCGCGAGAGAGTGGCCAGCGTCAGCTCGCCGGCGACGACGTCTTCCGTTTGTACGACACCTACGGGTTCCCGGTTGAGCTGACCGTGGAGCTGGCGAACGAAGCGGGCCTGGGCGTGGACGTGGCCGGATTCGAGCAGGCGATGGCGCGCCAACGGGCAAGGGCTCGCGCCGCCTCGAAATTCGGCGCAAGCGCCCGCCAGAGCGCCGAGGTCTATGCCCAGCTTCCGCTCGAGGTCACCTTCCTCGGCTACGAGCGCGTCGACGCGACCACTCAGTTGGTGGGGATGATCGTCGGCGGCCAGCTCGTCGGCAAAATGGAGCCCGGAGATGAGGGTGAGATCGTCCTGCGGGAGACGCCATTCTATGCCGAGTCTGGCGGGCAGGTCGCTGACACCGGGAAGATCTCGAATGAACGGGGCGTGGCCGAGGTGCTGGACACCCAGCGACCGGTTCCCAATCTGATCGTGCAGCGGGTTCGGATCCTCGAAGGGGAGCTGCTCTCCGGCGACATCGTGGAGGCCTCGGTCGACGCCGCGCGCCGGGCCGACATCGCGCGCCATCACAGCGCCACCCACCTCTTGCACAAGGCGCTTCGCGAAACGCTCGGAACGCACGTCCAGCAGGCCGGCTCGCTGGTAGCGCCGGATCGGCTGCGCTTCGACTTCACCCACTTTCGTCCAGTCTCGCCCGAGGAGATCGCCGCGATCGAAGCGCGGGTCAACCAGGAAATCCGGTGCAACCTGCCGAAAGAGACGACGATCACGACCTATCAGGAGGCGCTCGCCGCCGGCGCGATGGCCCTTTTCGGCGAAAAGTACGGCGAGCACGTTCGGATGGTTTGCCTGGGCGACTACAGTTGCGAGCTGTGCGGGGGCACCCACGTCGACCGCACCGGCGACATCGGCTTTTTCTTCGTCGCCGCCGAGGAAAGCGTCGGCGCCGGCGTTCGCCGCATCGAAGCGGTGGTTGGTCAGGCGGCGGATCAGCTCGTTCGACAGCGCCTCGCGGTGCTCGACCGGTTGGCCCGGCGCCTCGGCGGCGACGTCGAGCCTCGGGTACACGCCTTGCTAGAAGAATTACAGGAAGAGCGACGGTCCGTGACGCGACTCCAGCATCAGCTCGCGATTGGGCAGGTCGATCGTCTCCTGAGCGCGGCCGTCCGAGTCGACGGGGTGAGCGTCATCAGCGCGTCCGTCCAGGCGTCCAATCCGGAAGCGCTGCGCGAGCTGGGCGACGTCATTCGGGAGCGGGCCGGACGCGGGGTCGTCGTTCTCGGGAGCGTCTTCAACGGAAAGCCTGGCCTGGTCGCGATGGTCACGCCGGGAGTCGGGGTGAACGCGAGCGAGCTGGTGAAGAAAGTGGCCGGCACGATTGGTGGGAGCGGGGGCGGGCGCCCCGACGTCGCCCAGGCCGGGGGCCGTTACCCGGAGAAGCTCGAGCAGGCGCTCCAGGAAGTCGTGCCATTCGTCCGGGCGCGGCTCGAGCCGTAGACGGACCCCACGCCAGCTCGGCGAATCGCGGTCGAGGAGGCCAGGTGAGCTTGCAGGTCGCTCGCGCCGGGAGCAAGAGCGCGGTCAGCGGCACGATCAGCTATCTCGTCGCCGATGCCTGGGACGACGCATCGTCGTTGTCGGCCAAGCTCGCCGAGATTGCAACCCGGCGGGTCATCGTGGTCCTTCCGAAGGAAAACCGGGCCCTCGAAAACCCGGTGGCGCTCCGGATTCTTGCCCGCGCGGCTGGCCGCGAGTCGATCAAGTTCGTCGTGGTTTCCAGCCGACGTCGCCTTCGGCGACTCGCCGCCACCGAGGGTATCCTCGCGTTCGCGTCGGTCGCGGCCGCGCCGGCGACCGCGCCAGGTGGCTCAGGCGTCGATCTTGACCCATTACCCACGCCTTTCCAGGCTGCCCTGGCGGACCTGACCGGGGCGCTCGCTCGAGGATCGTCCTGGGCGATGGCGCTTGGCATCGTGCTGGGAATCCTGGCGCTGGTCGCCCTGACCTTGCCGCGTGCCACCGTCTACGTTCGGCCGGTCACCAACGAGCTGACCGGCTCGGTTCGGATCACCGCGTCGGTCGACGCGACCACGCCCGACCCGACGAAGGGAATTCTGCCCAGCCGCGTCGTCTACCTCCTGGTGAGCTCCTCCGGCACCGTTCCGGTGAACGCGTCGAGTCATCCGCTGGATGGGCGCGCCGTCGGGTTCATCAGCTTCGAGAACCGCACGAGCCAGCGCGTGATCGTGCCGAAGGGGACCGACCTGAGCACGTTCTCCGGAGTTCACTTCGAAACGACGCAAGCCGCCACCCTCGACGATCGTCCGGGCGCCAGCGCCCAGGTTCCAATCATCGCGGTGGGCCCCGGGTATGACGGCAACGCCCAGCGGGGCCAGATCGTCGTCATCGGTGGGCCACTCCGCTGGCTGATCACCGCGGTAAATGGGGACCGGCTGGCCGGCGGCGGCCCGCCAGACCAGCCAACCGTCACCGCGTGGGAAACGTCTCGGCTCCTCGATCAGGTCATGGCTCAGGCGAAGGATGCCGCGAATCAACGCATCGCCAGCGTGCTTTCCCCCAATGAAGTGGCGATTCCGGAGTCGATCGAGGTCACTCCGATCGACGAGACCTTCAATCATCAGATTGGCGATTCGGCATCGAGCGTGTCGGTCAACGTTCAGTCGCGGGTCCACGCCTTGATCGTCAATCAACAGGATCTCGACGCCCTGGCGGCGGAAATCTGGCACCCCACCCTGCGCGATGGCTTCGTGCCGGTCGCCAGCTCGATTCAGGTGGGGCAAGCCACGGTGGTCGATGCCAGCGGCACGTCGGTCACGCTGAGCGTTCCCTTGAGCGCGCGGGCCGCCGCCGACGTGAATATCGACCGCGTGTCGTCGTACGTTCGCCTGCGGTCTCCGGCGGAAGCCGAGCGAGATCTGGCCCGGCTATTCGACTTCGCCGCGCCGCCGGTGGTCACGATTACCCCGCGGTGGCTCCCCCGCGCCTATCGGGTGCAAGTGGTGGTCGAGACGGATCCCACGCCCACCGCGGCGACGGGCGCCCGGAGATAGCGGCGGTGAATCCTTGACGGTGCTGGCGCTGGACGTTGGCGACCGGCGGATCGGCGTCGCGGTGAGCGATCCGACGCGGCTCGTCGCGCGCCCCCTGGCGGTCGTCACGCGCCAGTCGAATCTCGACGCCGCCGCGCGAATCCGCGCCCTGGCCGAAGAAAATCAGGCGAGCCTGATCGTCGTCGGAATTCCGGTGACCGGCACCGGCGACCTGGGACCCCAGGCGACGAAGACCAACCACTTTGCCCAGATGCTGCGAAAGCACCTTAGTCTACCGATCGAGACCTGGAACGAGGCCTTTTCGACCGAGGACGCCCAGCGCCAACTGATCGCGATGGGCATCTCGCGCGCCCGGCGGAGAGACATGCTCGACGCCGCGGCGGCCGCGGTCATCCTTGACGACTGGTTGAACGCGCACCGTCCGCCACCTGCCCCTCCCCCATTGTGATACAATGCCGTTCGACTTGAGGGTACCGTCGACGTCGATGCGGGCGCGGGTTCTCACAATATTCATCTCCGTTGGACTGGTCGCCGGCATCGCCGTGGTGTTGGTCGCCGGTGCTGGCTCCCCAACCGCGATCGCCGTCCGGGTCATCGACGCCGGAGTTGGTCAGCCGGTGTCAGCCAGCGCTCGACCGGTGCCATTCGTGCTGGATTCGGGCGATTCCGCGGCGACGGTCGGAGAGAAATTGCAATCGGCCGGCCTGATTCGGAGTGCGATCGGCTTTCGGTTGGCCGTTCGCCTCAACGGACTCGGTTCCCATCTCGAAGCCGGTTCCTACGAGCTGCGGCCGAGCATGTCCCTCGAGGAAGTCATCTCGGTTCTGGCGCAAGGGCGCATGGCCGGCGGTCTGCTGACGATTCCGGAGGGCTGGCGCGGGCTCGAGATCGCCGACGCGCTCGATCGGAACCAGATAACCTCCCGCGACGACTTTCTCCGGGCGATGGCGCGCCCCGACTTTCCGCTGCCCGCGAACCTGCGGGGATTACCCGCCGGCCAATCCCTCGAAGGGTTCCTCTTTCCGGATAGCTATCGCTTTTCGCCGAAGACCCCGGGAGATCAGGTGGCCCGAGCCATGGTCGAGGACTTCGGTCGGCATCTCGACGTCGATCTCCTCGACCGGTATAACGCGAGTGGGCTCACCCTGGAGCAGGCGGTCACCCTGGCCTCGATCGTCGAG
>JBOGTX010000913.1:0-1706 GCA_050695695.1 Chloroflexota bacterium | reverse complement strand
GACCCGGACCATGCCGGCCGTCGCGTTCGTCATCCAGGCGAGCGATCCGCGCTGTTCCCGCAGCAGATCGAGCTCCTTGAGGTATTCTGGTTGCTCGTGGTGGGCGAGACCGGGGATGTCGGCGATCAGAGCCATCAGCCGCCGGTTCACCGCCGCGCTCGCTTTCTCGGCAACCGAAAAGAGGAAGTCCAGGTAGTAAAGCCCGTTCAGCAGGCTGACGCCGGCGGCGATCGCGAGCAACGCCACCGCGACGAGCGCGCCGTGGAGGTCGCGCGCCAGGGCGGCGTCGACCAGCAGCTTCGCGCCCCAGGCGGTCACCGGACCGTAGAGCGCCATGACGACGCCGCAAAGCAGAAAGAGCGTCGCCTCCCGTGGCGCGGTCCCGAACGCGAAGCCGATCAGGACCCGGAAGCCCCGGAGCCACGCGGGAGATGTCGAAGAAACGTTCACCGTGACGGCGCGCGGGACGTTTGGACCACGAATGGCGCGAAACGATGCGAAAGCCACGAAAGGCGTAGCGCGCCAACCTCCGCTTTCGCGGCGCCGGTCTCCCGTGGCCCGAAATTTCGGATACTTCATAGCGGGTCACATCCTGGATCACCGCCGCTCTCGGCAAAGCGCGACGCCTGGAGCGCGAACAGCGTCGCGTAGCGCCCGCCCCGGGCAACCAGCTCGTCGTGGGTGCCCTGCTCGGCGACGACGCCGTCGGCGAGCACGCAGATTCGATCCGCCCGGCGCACCGTCGAGAAGCGGTGCGAAACGATGATCGTCGTCAGTCCCTCGGTGATCGCCAGGAACCGATCGTAGAGCGCGGCCTCGGCGCGGACGTCCAGGCTCGCGGTCGGCTCGTCGAGAATCAGCACCCTTGCCCCGCCCTCGACCGCGAAGAGCGCCCGGGCCAGGGCGATGCGCTGCCACTGGCCGCCCGAGAGGTCAACCCCGCCGGTGTATTGTCGCGACAGGATCGTCTCCCAACCGGCCGGAAGCGACTCGATCAGGTCGAGCGCGCCAGCTTTCTCCGCCGCGGCGCGCAGCCGGTCCCGGTCGTCGGCCAACTCCGGCGCGCCGAGCGCGACGTTGTCTCGCGCCGACAGGTGATAGCGCGCGAAGTCCTGAAAGATCGCCGCGATCCGCCGCTGCCAGCCGCGCGAGTCGAGAGTGCCCAGGCTCCGTCCGTCGACGGTGATTCGCCCGGCAGTCGGCTCGTAGAGGCGGCAGAGAAGCTTGATCAAGGTGGTTTTGCCGGCGCCGTTGGTCCCGACGATCGCGAGCGATTGCCCGGCCGGAATGGTCAGGTCGAGGCCGGCCAGGACGTCGGCGTCTCGCCCCGGGTAGCGGAACGTCACCCCGTCGAAGCGAATGCCCTCGCGCGGGGAATCCGGCGGCGGTGCATGACTCACCCCGAGCTTCTCGGCCAGGTCGGTCGTCGAGGGAACGATTTCACCACCGAGACACGGAGGAGACACGGCGAGCGCAGAGGCTCTTTCTTTTCTCTCCTCCGCGCCCTCCGTGCCTTCTCTGTGCCTCTGTGGTGAACGTGATCCCGGTCGCTCGTCACGGACTTTTGGGTTGGTCGGGTTTCCGTCGGCGAGTTGCCGCTCGAGCTCGAGCAGGCTGGGCACCGACACCGCCGCGTAGGCCAGGTTGGCGTTCGGGTCGTCGAAGGCCCGAAAGGCGCTGGCGTCGAGAATCGCCCGGGTGTAGAT
>JBOGTX010000912.1:0-1705 GCA_050695695.1 Chloroflexota bacterium | reverse complement strand
GGCATGGGCGAGCGATACCTCGAAGCTCTGACGCCCCGCCTGCCCGACGCCGACTACGTGCTGGCGATCGGTGGGGGCAACGCGCTCGACGTGGGCAAATACGTCGCCTGGAAGCTGAATCGGCGGTTCGTCATGATCCCGACGATCGTCTCGACCGGCTCGGTGTTTCAGTCGCCGGTCGCCATCCGCCGGGCGACGACCTGGGACTTCCAACGGGAGACCGTCGCCCCCGAGGTGCTGCTCTTCGATCTCGACGTGATCCGCGACGCGCCACCCCGGCTGAATCGCGCCGGCATGGGCGAGTGCGTGTGTCAGCTCGCCCCGGGCGTCGCCTGGCAATGGTGGAGCGATCATGGACTCGAAGGGCCAGCGTACGATCCGTCCGCCGCCGAGACGACGCGGCGGTGGGCACGCGAACGCTGCGCCGCCTTCAGCCGCGACCTGGATGCCACCGGGCAGCCGAACGCGATCGGCATCCGGATCGCCGCCGAGATCAACCGCGAGCGTTATGACCTCCCAACCTTCGGGACGTCGGGCGGCCATAGCCTCGACCACTCCTTCGCGATCACTTTCGAGTGGATTCATCGGCGCGAGCTTATCCACGGCGAAGGCGTCGCCCTCGGCACGTTGATCAACGCGCTTCTCTACGAATCGGGGTTTGACGAGGCGAAAGCGCTGCTCGATTCGTGTGGCGTCCTTTACCGTCCGCGCGACATTGGCTGCACCGACGCCGAGGTGCGCCAGGTGCTTGATCGCTTCAACGACCTCAACGATCGCCTCGGTCGGACGCGGAACTGGTTTCACGAGCGAGAGCTCGACGACCCGACCTTCACGCGGATGATGGCGATGATCAACGCGTAGTGGCAGTTTGTTGGATTCGGCAACATCGCCCGTGGCCACGCTATGGGCAGGCCCCCGTGCCTGCCCTAGGCCCCTTCCTTTCTCGACCTGGGACGGGGGCAGACACGGGGGTCTGCCCCTACCGGTCGGGCCACATCGTTCGGCCACCATTTGGACTTGCTCCGCGCCCTCGAACGCGGAGCCATCCTGCCGCTACTCCGACGTCTGAACCTGGGCGTCGCGGCGCGCCAACACCTCCGGGCGAAGCCGGGTGCCGAGGCCGGGCGTCGTCGGAAAGGCGATGTATCCCTCGCGGACGTCGAGGTTCGGCTCGACGATCTCTCCGTAGTAGCCGCGGTAGAAGGCCCGCACCGATTCCATGATCATAGCGTTCGGACAGCTCGCGCAGAGGTGCAGGCAGGCGAAGACGTTCACCGGGCCGGTGCAGTCGTGGGGCGCGATCGGCAGGTGATAGGCCTCGGCCATTGCCGCGATCTTCTTCCCCTCGGAGATGCCACCGGTCCAGATGATGTCGGGCATGATGACGTGAGCCGCCTTGCGCTCCAGCACCTGACGGAAGGCGTAGCGCGTGAACAGCCGCTCCGAGGCGCAGATCGGCACCCGCGTCTCCTGGACCAGCCGCGCCAGGTCGTCGACCGGGTCGGGCGTGAGCGCGTCCTCGAACCAGAAAATGTCATACTGCTCGAGCGCCCGGGCAATTCGGATGGCCGAGGGCAGGTTCCAGCGCGAGTGGAGCTCGATCGCGATCTCCATGCGATCGCCGACCGCCTCGCGAATCGTCCGCACCGGCTCGAGTCCGCGCCGGAGCTGCTCGGGGGTGATGTGCTGGCCGACGGTGTAGTAC
>JBOGTX010000911.1:0-3500 GCA_050695695.1 Chloroflexota bacterium | reverse complement strand
CTTCCTGGCTGGAACCGGCGACGTGGGGCGTGACGACGACGTTTTCCAGACCAAACAGTGGATGCGCGGCCGGCGTTGGCTCCTCGACGAAGACGTCCAGGCCCGCGCCGGCCAGCCGCCCGGCCTGAAGAGCTTCGAGCAGCGCGTCCTCGTCGACCAGTCCACCGCGCGCGCAGTTGATCAGGAAAGCCGTCGGCTTCAGCTCGGCCAGCGCGCCGCGACCGATGATCCCCCGCGTCTCCGGGGTGAGCGGCGCGTGAATCGAGACGACGTCGGCCGCCCGGAGCAGCGGCTCGAGCTCGGAGACCAGCTCCACGCCCAGCTCGGCGGCCTGGGCCGGGGTGACGTAGGGATCGAAGGCCAGCACTCGCATCGCCAGCCCCTGGCGAACGATCGCCGCCAACCGTCGCCCAACCTGGCCGAGCCCGACCAGACCGAGCGTTTTCCCCTGGAGGTCGAGCGCGACGATCGTTCGTCGGGCCTCGTCGAACTGGCCGTCGCGGAGCATTCGGCTGGCGGTCGGGATTCGCCGGGCCAGCATCAGCATGAGGGTCAGGGCGTGCTCGGCGACCGCCTGGGAGTTAACACCAGGGGTGAAGACAACCGCGATGCCCCGGGCGCGCGCTGCCGCCAGGTCCACGTTGTCGACCCCGACACCGTGCTTGCCAATCACCTTCAGTCGCCCGGCCCGGCTCAGCCGCGCGTCGGTGAGTCGGGCGGTGCGAACGACGATGCCGTCGACCTCCGGCAGGTGTTGATCGACGGTCTCGCCCGGGCGATCGGGCAGGTAGATCGTCTCGGCCTCGCGCGTCAGACGCTAGATGCCGTTTGGATGAATCGATTCGGTGACCAGCACCCGGGGACGGGCCATCGGACGCTCCTCTTTTTGCAGGTGCTTCATCTTACGACATTCCACGGTCGGCGTGCGATAATGGCCGACGCGGATCGACGCATCCGGCGCGAGCTAGAACGCGCAACCAGGGGAGAGCGAGCAGTCCTTGTCGAAGCATCTCGATCACTCGGAGCAGATCCAGGCCGAGCAACCTTCCGAGAGTCGGGCCAACGGATCCATCCCCTTCTCGGACCTGGATCTGTCACGCTGGAAAGACTACGACGACCTGCTGACCGGTAGCCTCTGGCTGCTGGGCGCACGCGACAAGTCCGGGCCGCACGTCGGGGACTACTGGGGCAACTTCGTCCCCCAGATTCCGAATCAGATCATGCGACGGTTCACCCGGCAGGGCGAGGTCGTCGTCGATTTGTTCAGCGGCATGGGGACGACCCTGATCGAGTGCCGCCACCTGGGGCGGCACGGTATCGGAGTCGAGCTTATCGAAAGCGTCGCCGAGCGCTCGCGTGCCCGAATCAGCGAGGCCGAGAACGCGCACGAGGTGACGACCGAGGTGCTGGTCGGCGATTCGACCGAGCCGGAGACGATCGAGCGGGTCCAGAGCGCGCTGGCCATGCTCGGCGCGGAGTACGCCGACTGCGTCATCCTCCACCCCCCTTACCACGACATCATCGCGTTCTCGGGCGACCCGCGCGATCTCTCGACCGCGCCGGATGTCCGGACATTCCTCGGGAAGTTCCAGGCGGTGGCCGAGCACGCCTATCGCCTGTTGCGCCCGACCCGCTTCCTGGCCCTGGTAATCGGCGACACCTACCGCAAGTCCGAGTGGATCCCCCTCGGCTTCGAGTGCCTGCGAGTCTGCCGCGAGGTCGGCTTCCAGCTCAAGGCGATCAACGTCAAGGATATCCAGGGTAACGAGCGCGGCAAGGGCAAGCGCGAGAACCTCTGGAGATACCGCGCCCTGAAGCAGGGGTTCTACATCTTCAAGCACGAATACGTGATGGTATTTCGGAAGGTTTCGTAAGCGGGCGTGTAGAATTGCGATTCGAGGTCAAACGGCCGGGGACATAAGCCAAACATGCCTCGGTGAATCGAACCGGACATTACTCCCGGCGCAATGGGCTCACATCAGTCTCTGCACCGTCCGTGACAGTCAACGTTAAGGTAGCCATGAGCCGGTACGTGATGTAGTATGTTGTTTGCGTCGCGAAGCGTGAAGCTGCGCATCGTCGCGTGCGTTACATCGTAGTGAAAACCCCGCGGAATACGCCAGCTAAACTTCCAATTCCAGATTTCGTCAGCCGGCTCGCCGTGGGATGGACCAACCTCGAAGCGTACCTCCCGGCTGTCGAGCCAGGCTCCCTGCCTTTTGTGGCACAGGGAGAACGCTTTCAGCTTCTGGTGGACAACGCTTATCGAGCTTTCGATGCCAGTATCTCCAGTGCTTCTCGGAGCGGCTCTCGCGGCAACGGTCCACATGTCAGCATGTTCGTTAGAGCGAAAGCAAGGGTCTGGCAGGAGTAGGGGCGATTTGTCATCCACAGGTCGGATCATCTCTCGCCAGGCTGCCTCGAAAGCAGCCTCGCCACCAACCGACTGAAGAAATCTGTCGAGATCATAAGGAAGCACCGATAGGTAGTCGGTCGTGAGCCAACGAAATCGGAAATGTCTCCGAATGATGTCAACCCAGATATCGCGGTCCCTTTGCACGGAGAATCCCAAGACCTGACATCCAGCGTCGTCTTTCTCACAGATGTCAACAACCCTCCGCTGCAGGTCGGCGTCCCAGGCGGCTTTATTGGTATTCGAGGGTTCGACCCGGAGATCCCAGCGGCTGATAGGAGTGAGTCTCGCTTTGATCCGCTGGTACAGAGGCCGTGGCACGCCAGCCAGGACTAGCAATGGCATCTGTGCTCACACGTTGCCGCGTTGATTCTGATGGACCCAGAAGGAGTGAAACGCTCTCAGGGGGATCTTCATCTCACGAAGCTCATCATCGGTCAGGTAATCGGCTACTTTACTCAGCAAATCGGCCATCGTTGGCTCAAGCGGCTTCGTGGACAATGCGCCCGAAAACCAACCATCACGAACCTCAACGTGATACTCTGACGCCCAATCGATAATCTTTCGACGTAGGCGCTGGTATTTGAAATCGTGCCAATCCCGGTCAATGTGACGATTCCTAACCATCGACCGGAAGGTTGAAAGAGCCGGATAGGAGTCCTGGAGGGCCGCTTCAAGAGGCTTGTCAGCACGTTCTCGTGCGAATTGCCGCCGCCACTCTATCTGCTCGTCTAGCGTGGACTTTGGAAGAGGGACTAGATCTCGGTCAGGTAATTTGGCCATTAGAAGGACTTGGATGACCAGATCGCGCGTGGGATCGTAACCAAACTTGATCCCGTCGCGCAAGTCAATCAAGGCGTTGTAGAAGTCATTCCGAATCGATCTCGAGACACCTGACGGTGAGTGGTTCTCCGGAGTCTCGAATTCCTCCGCCGACCGCCCAACGAGGATATCGGTACCGACGCGACGGACAACTTTGAACTGACCGGGGAACTCGTCAAGAAACTGTGCGAACGATTGTCTTCTATCGTGGAGAAACTTTCCAAAGTCGATCCCGTGGTCAAGAGATTGTCGCGCGATCATGACA
>JBOGTX010000910.1:0-2493 GCA_050695695.1 Chloroflexota bacterium | reverse complement strand
CTCGGGCAACTCTATCCCCTCGCGCTCGTGTCGCGCGGCGTTGAGACGTCCGCGCTCGCCGGGCACGATCACTCGTTCAAAGCCAGGCGCCGGCGGGGTCGCCTTGATTTTCTCGATCGATCGCTCTTCGAGCCGCTCGTACTCACCGGGCGGTAGGAAGGTGTCGGTTAGGATACCCCACATGAAAACGCAATTGCGGGTTCTTTCTCCCGCTTCGAAGCGGGTGGCACCGGTTAGCGCCCCACCGAGCGCCTCCGCGACCATCGAAAGACCGAAGCCCTTGTGCTCGGCCATCGTGCGCAGCATGCCGCCGTCCGCGAAGTCATTCGGATCCCGGGTGGGCCGGCCTTCGCGATCGAGCAGCCATCCATCGGGGATCATTTCCCCTCTTTCGCGGGCGACCGCGATCTTGCCACCGGCCACGACCGTGGTTGCGAAGTCCACGACCACCGGCGGAAACGTCTCGGCAGGCAATCCGAAGGCGAAGGGGTTGCTTCCCAGGGTACGTCCGGCCCCGCCATACGGAGTGGTGGTGGTCCCGCGACCACCACCGCAAAGAGTGATCATCGCGATGACGCCGGCCGATGCGGCTTGCTCGGCGAACTGGCCAAGTCGACCGATGTGATTGCACTGTTGGATTCCGACCGCGGCGACGGCGTGCTCGCGCGCCTTGCGGATCAGCAGGTCGGTGGCGAATTCGGCGGTCACCTGACCAAAGCCCCAGTGTCCATCGATCAAGGCAGCGGTTGGTCGCTCCACGAGGATCGTTGGTTGGGCCCTGGGATCAATTGACCCCTTCTGAATCTGGCCAAGGTAGCCGACCGCCTGAGCGATCCCGTGGGAGTCGTGGCCGCGCAGATTGCTTAAAACCAAAGACCTTGCCACCGTCGCGGCGGCGTCTCCCGGCGTACCAGCCGCTTGGAACAGCGCGGTGGCAAATCGACGGAGCTCCTCGGAAGCAAATCGTGGCATCGTCAGCGGTCCCCGATCGCGCTACTTGTGAACACCGGAGCGTCGGGCTTGATCTCGATGCCGGCTTCTTCGAGGCCCTGCTTGATGGCGCGCAGGCAGTTCATCCACGATCCATCGTAGTGGCCGATCGTCAGGCCGTCGGCGCCGCACTGCGCGGAGACGAGAATTCCCTGTTTGACAAGGTCCGGGGTGGCCTTGGGACGTGGCGATACCGCGGACAGAAAGTACTTGTCCGTGCCAATCACCCGCCGGATGTTGTGCAAATAGCTCCGCTTCCACTCCATGCGCTTCGGATCGCCGGACTGCTCGCTATAGTCGGAGCTTCGGATCGAGTCCATCTGCTCGGCGATGCCCTTAAGATCGAGGCCCATGAGCTCAGGGTACGCCGCGTAGTGGTTCAGGCGCAGGTCGATCGACGGTCTGGCGATTTTCACCGCCCGCCGAATTTCGCGAAAGAACTCGGTCAGCGAGTCGGTGCGGAACTTCAGAAACGCGTACAGCTCGGGGATTTCGGCGAGGAGAGACACGCCGGTCGCGCTGCTGTTCCAAAGGAGATTCAGCTCAAACGCCTGACGCGCATTGTAGCGATCGTAGCCTTCGGCGATCCAACGAAGTCGTGAGGTGAGGGCGTTCCAGTCGATCCCTCGGCTTTCCGCCGCGCGGCGACAGTATTCGCAAAAACAGCCGCCGAGACTGATGCCACACAGCCGCTGAATCTCGCTCGCACTCGAAGCGGGGATCGATGGAGTACGACCCGGGTTGAATCCGCGTACACAGGTCATGATAAAGTCGATTCCGTAGTGGCTCACGAGATCGACGTACAACGCGATGCCGTACGCGCGCACGTCGGGGTGGTTGAAGCAGATCTGCTGGTCGAATGGATTGCCGAAGAGGTCACGCTGGACGCAGTCGGCAAGCTCGGAACGCGTTCGCTCTTTGTCGATCCAGGTGTGTGATAGCTCCGCGCCGACGGTCATTCCGCGACGGCGAGAGCCGTCGATCAGGTCCTGGAGCCAGTCCCGTGCCCGAAGCTCGGCATTGCCGCTGAGGCGCGGCTTGATTCGACTGCGCTCGTATGCCTCGGGATGAGGTCTCCAGTAAGCCCGCGAATCTTCCGTCCAGTACACTTTGCGACGTGGGTTGTGCGGATAGTAGAAGTCGGTGAGGGGACGCTTTTCGTCGTGCATCAACGCCACGAGATAGGTGGAGTTGGTCAGAGTCTCAGCCTGGAGCACATCGAGGATCTGGTCCAGCCCCTCGTCCAGAAGATCCCAGGCGTACAGGCTGGCCACTATTTCCTTCCAAAACATCGCGGGACCTCTCCGTTCCTTCTCGTGTGGCTGTTATAACAACTTGTCGGACGCTTGTCAATCGTGTGGGCCACGAGGATGGTACGAGAATAGTGGCGTCTGGACTATAGGAATCCGAAACCTGGTTGACATCGTTAGGTCGGATCTCTAGGATGATGGGTAAAGCTAGATGATTGTTATAACAGCCGGCTGGCGGATGGGAGCGTGACGT
>JBOGTX010000909.1:0-2335 GCA_050695695.1 Chloroflexota bacterium | reverse complement strand
GTTCCAGAGCGCTTCCCCGAGGGTGAGACGCGCGACCTCGGCGCCCCGAGCGACCGCCCGGGCGACCGACTCCGGGCCCCAGGCACGACGATTTGGCCACCGCTGCCACGGGCTAAACAGCCAGGGTCGCTCGAGGGGCGATTCCCCAGCATCGTCGAGCGCCGGGTCGGCATCCGCGATCTCTGGGTTCCCGCCAAGTAGACGGATAATCGCCTGGAAAATCCATTCCATTCGACGACCAGCCCCCGTACCTCGACCGGCGAGCCTGAGTCCGGAGCCCACTAGAACGCCGTGGCGAACCCTCCACCGAGCTCCGATCCGACGATCGAAACCCAGCGACCTGCCCGCCGGCCGTCACATGACGGATATCGTATCTCATTTGCTGGAGATGTCAAGCTTATGTGAAGATAGTCGTTGCGTCCTCGGGGCGGCGCAGGCGGTAGCCGATGCCGCGCACGGTGAGGACGTACTCCGGCGCGCTCGGGTTGCGCTCGACCTTCTCCCGAAGGTGGCGAATGTGGACTTTGAGCATCTCGACGTCGCCTTCGAGGTGGCCGCTGCCCCAGGCGAAGCCGAGCAGCGCGTCATGGGGAACGACCCGACCGGCATTGAGCATCAAGCAGTGCAGGATGCCGTACTCTTTCGGCGTTAGATCGACTTTGCGATCTCCGACGCGCACGTCGCGCCGGCCGAAGTCCATCGACAGCTCACCCACCCGGAGATCTCCCTGGTTTGGGGCACGGTTGAGCGCGGCCCGACGGGCGACCGCTCGCACTCGCGCGAGCAGCTCTTTGTGACTGAATGGCTTGGCGATGTAATCGTCGGCGCCCAGGTCCAGCCCCCAGACCCGGTCTGCCTCCTCGCCTCGGGCCGTCAGCAAGATCACCGGCAGATCGGACTTCTGGCGAAGCCGGCGGCAGACCTCGAAGCCGTCGAGCCCCGGCAGCATCACGTCGAGGATCACCAGGTCGGGCGGGTCCTGCTCGGCGAGGGCGAGCGCCGCTTCGCCGCTCGTCGCGACGTTCACCTGATGGTTGGCCTTCCGAAGGGAATACGCGATGATATCGACCAGATCCGGATCGTCGTCCACCACCAGCAGCTTCATGGTCACTCGTCCTCCTCGGTCGCGATGGGCAGCGCCACTGAGAAGCGCGCGCCCTCGCCCGGCTGGCTCTCGACCCAAACCCGCCCACCTTGCAGTCCGACGAGCGATCGGACGATCGAGAGCCCGAGCCCGCTTCCGCGGTCGCGCCGCGCCGCCGCGCTGGCGCCTCGGTAGAACTCGTCGAAGATGCGCGCCTGGTCGGACTGACTGATGCCGGGACCGTCGTCCGAAACCGAGAGCACCACCTGTTCGGCACCGTCCGGGCCGGGGCCGGTTGTGACCTCGACCTCGATCCGTCCACCGACCGGCGTATACTGCCCGGCATTCGCCAGCAGGTTTGCCAGGATCTGCTCGATCCGCTGCCGGTCGCCCAACACCGGCGGAACACCGTCGGCGACGTTGACCGTCACCGTTTGCGCGCGCTGCTCAAAGAGGTTCGCCATGGAGCGAACGCCGGAGCGCGCCAGCATCCCCAGGTCGACCGGCTGACAATCGAGCTCGACTCGACCGGCCTCGAGCCGACTGACGTCGAGCAGGTTGCTCACCAGCGCCGAAAGACGCTGGCCGTTGCGTCGGATCGCGCTCAGAAAGCGGGTCTGTTCGGCGTTGAGTGCCCCAGGGTCGCCATCCAGCAGCAGGTCGGTCGCGCCGGTGATCGCGGCCAGCGGCGTTTGCAGCTCGTGCGAGACGACCGAGAGAAACTCGCCCTTCAGACGCTCGCTCTCATGCTCCTCGGTCGCGTCATGAAGGACGGTCACGCTCCCCAGCGACCCGAGCGCGCCGGCCAGTTGCGTCGAATAGCTGAGCAGCGCTCGGGTATTCGCGCGAAACTCGGCCCTTCCCTCGGCCGGGGGCAGCCGCGCGATCACATCGCCGTCGGCGGCGGCGCCGGTCAGGCCGAGCATCCCTTGGGCGGCCGAATTGGCGAGGATCAAAGACCGGTCCGGGCCGCAGACAATCACCCCATCCGGGAGGGCATCGAAGACGCCCCGCAAGCGGTCGATCTGCGATCGCGCCGCGCTCGCCCGCGCGGCCGCGTCGATCCGCTCTTCGGCCAGCGCGCGAGCGAGCGCGGCGACCTCCCGCCCGCTAAGACTTATCGACATCGCGCGCCCATCCGCCAGGCTACGAATGTCACGCGCCAGCCGCGCGCCGATCAGCCAGCCGAGAATCCCGGCGACCAGACCGGCGAGGAGCGGACTCCATATAATTATCATGAAGCGCCAGTAG
>JBOGTX010000908.1:0-7921 GCA_050695695.1 Chloroflexota bacterium | reverse complement strand
ACGGCAGCACGCTCAGCATCGAAGGCGCGGGTGGTACCGGCAAGACCGCCCTGGCGCACTCGATCGTCAGCCTGTGCCTCGGGGCAGCCCGCGACTGGCGACCGGTCGTCGTCGGCGGGGCCACCGTCCCACTCTTCCGCGCGATTGTCTGGGTCGGCAGCCGACCGGAGGCGCTCGATCTTGGCGACCTGCTCGACACGATCGCTCGGACGCTCGACTATCCGGGCATGCTTGGCCGCCAACTTCCCGACCGGCGCTCGGCGGTTCGCGAGATCCTTGGACGGCAGCCGGTCCTGATCGTCGTGGACGACGTCGACCGTGCCGACCCCGCCGTCCTGTCATTTCTGCTCGATCTCCCGACGACGGCGCGCGGGCTGGTGACCACCCGCCGAAAGCTGCCGCCGCGGATCCCGGCCGTGACCATGGGTCCCCTGGATTTGAGCGACGCGCTGTCGCTCCTCCGCTACGAGGGGGCGCGCCAGTCCGTGCCGGCGCTCGTGGACGCGCTCGACTCCTCGCTGCGCCCGCTCGCCGACGCGACCCGGCGCTTCCCGCTCTTGACGGTCTGGGCCGCCGGCCAGCTCCGCCAGGGGCAGACGATCGAGCGCGTTCAGGCGCGCCTGGAACGCGCCGAGGGCAGCGTCTTCGAGGAGATGTTCGACGGATCGGTTCAGGCCCTCTCGCCCGACGCGCGGCACGTGCTCAGCGTCCTGCCGCTCTTCGCCGGCTCGGCGCACCGGAAAGCGGTCGTCGCGGCGGCGAATGGCGCCGACGATCCCGAGGGCGCGATCGACGAGCTGCTCGAGGCGTCGCTCCTGGAGGCAACCGAAGGGCTGACCGACGACGAGCGGCGCTACGCCTTGCACCCGATTGCCCGAGCCTTCGTGCGCCGAAGGCTTCCGCTGGCGACCGGGCGGGAGCGGGGCGCGGTGTTTGGCGCGACCGCGCACTACTGTCAGATGGTGGGGTCGTACGCCGGGAGCGTCAGCCAGTGGGCGAGCTTCGATCGGGTCGAGATCGAGATCGACAATATCCTGGCCATGAGCGAAGCGGCGTCGCGCCTTGCCCTGCAAGATCCGCCCGATGGCGAGGCGCGAAGCTTCGATCTGGCCCTGGTCCAGCTCGCCCACGGCATGCGGAACTTTTTCTGGCTGCGCCATTACTGGCGGGAGGGATTGGAGTTCTTCTATCGGGCGGTCGACGCCTCCCGCCGGCTGGGCGACGGGCGAGCCGAGGGCTGGAACACCTATGGCCTCGCCTACCTCCACTACGAGCTGGGGACGGCGGGCTTTCGCGAGGCAAGGGTCCGCGCCGCGGAGGCGGTCGAGATCCTGCGCCGCGCCGGCGATTTGCGGGGGGTCGGGCACGCCATGCGGCTCCTCGGGCGCGCCGCTCGGGAGCGCGGGGACTTCGAGACGGCCTGGCGGCTCCTGGAGGAGGCGAGCCTGCTGCTCGATCGGCACGGGCGCGGCGATGACGTCGCGATCGTTCGGGCGAGCCAGGCTGACCTGCTGCGTCGGCAGGGCAGGCTGGACGAGGCCGCCGAGCGCTACGTCCGGGTGCTGGACTCGGGGCTGGTCGATCCGGGAACCCGCGCCAATGTCCTCCACAACCTCGCCGACGTTCGGCTTCGCCAGGAGGATCCCGACGTCGCCGAGCGATTGTTCGCCCAGGGTGAACGGGTGGCGGCGAGCGCCGGAGCGCGCGGACTGGTCGCCGAGTGTCGCTGGGGACTCGCCCAGGTCGCCCGGCGGCGTGGTGACCTGCGGCGCGCCACCGCTCTCGCCAGCGAAGCCGCTGACCTCTTCGAGCGCCTTGGCGAGTCCGATCGCGCCGCCGAGGCTCGGGCCGCGGCGCGACCTCACTGAGGTCAGCGGGCGCGGCTGACCTCGGTTTGAATGTCGACCTGCGCCGCCTTGAGGGCGTCGGTGGTGGATTGCGTGCCGCCAAGAACCTCGCCGATGGCTTCGGTCCACTTCGCCTGCGCGAAGCCGGCGACGACGTTGTTCGAGCGCGAGGTCAGTCGGGTCGCCTGCCCAAGGGAGTCGACGTAAAATTGCATCCCCGGGCGCCCTTGCCAGGCCCCGGTTTTCAGGAATGAGCGCGTCATCGCGCAGGTCCCCACCTGCTCGTACAGAGTGCGATTGGCGGAGTCACCGCATAACACCGACACGAGCGCCCAGGCGTCGTCGACCGCCGTGGCGATGGTTGGGATCGCAAGGATGCGCCCCCCGACGCGCTGGACCCGCGTCCCGCCGGTCAACGTTGGCGGCCAGGCGAAATTGAACGCCCAGCTTCGGTCTCGCGCCAGTTGGTCGACTTCGGCCACCGACCAGTAGCCATTCAGAATGGCGACCTCCCGCCCGACGTTCACCGCCGACCGAGGGGAGCCGGTCATGGGCGGATAGGTCTTTCGGAAGGACAGCACCTGCTCGATTCCCACCGCCCGGTAATAACCGACGATGCCGTCGACGAACGACCGAAAGACCGGATTGTCGATGGTGACGTGATTCGAGGCCGAATCGAACCAATCCTGTCCGGTGACGTCGCGGACGGTATCCAGGATCCCCCCGACGCCATCCAGCGGGTCGAAACCCAGCGTTTGAATCGTACCCCCCGCGTCGCGCCGGGTCAGCTGGCGTCCGAACACATACAGGTCGCTCCAGGTTTGAGGAGCGGACGCGGTGGCCGTCAACGAGGTGTTCCAGACCAGGCCCAGCTCCGGGCCATGATCGAGGGCGGGAATGCCGTAGGCTTTGCCCCGCCACGATCCGTTCTCCCACATCGCCGGAAGGTAGTTCGACGCATCGACAGTATCGCTCGTCAGCAAATGGTCGAGCGGCTGGACCAGCGATCGGGCCGCAAAAGGAACCAGATCCCCTGGCTCGATCACGTCGGGTGCCTGGAGCGTTCCGAAGCTCTCGACGATCTTTCCGAAATCGGAGTGGCCGCCGGACACTTCGACCCGGAGATTCGGATGAATCGCGGTTAGCAGGTCGGCGGCAGCGCTGATCGCCTTGAGCCAGGGTGAATCCGGTCGCGTGGTCCAGAGCGCGAGCGTGCGCGGCACCGGGGTTGGGGTCGCGGTGGGTGGAACCGCGCTCGGAATGGCCGTCGCCGGCGCGGACGGCGACACACTGGCCGCCGGACCGGTCGGCCCTTCCCCGGTCGGCGGTGGGGTTGGCGACGGTCCGCCGCGGGGCCCTCCAGGGCGCGGCGACGTAGGGCCGCACCCGCCGAGGGAGATCCCGACGCCCGCCGCGGCAAGCGCGGCAAGGACGCGACGCCGGGAAGGCCGAACGTCCTTCCGGTGAGGATACCAGGGCAAGACCGCTCGCCCTCCTCTTTGCCAGTTCCTCTCAAGAGTACCATGGGCCGGGGCCCGGATCAAACGCCGGCCAGATTCCGCGCTATAATACCGACCTGCGCGGCGCGCCAGGCCAGAGCTCCCCGGACATCCGCGCGGGTCTCGGCTCGGTATGACACCCGTGACAAAACGATGGGGCTTCCGCCACGATCCCGATGAATCGACCGCCTGGGAAAGACCGCGATACCACGGGGCTCGTCGCTCCACGCCTCGGCCGGGCCCAGACCGCTGCCGCGGCTCTGATCGTGATGCTGGCCGCCATTCTCCGGTTATTCGCGCTCGATCGGGTGCCGCCCGGACTCTATTATGATGAGTCGGCCAACGGCGTCGACGCGCTGCGCGTGCTCGAGGGGATCCATCCGATCTTCTTCGCCGGGAACCAGGGGCGCGAGCCGCTGATCATCTACCTCCAGGCGGCGACGCTCGCGCTGATTGGACCGTCGCCGCTCGCGTTGCGGCTCCCGACGGCCCTGATCGGCATCCTGACCGTCGCGGCGACGCTCGTCACGTTTCGCGAGATTTTTGGAACGCGGGTCGGCTTGATCTCCGGCTTTCTGCTCGCGGTATCGTACTGGCACCTCAGCTTGAGCCGGCTGGCGTTCCCGGCCGGGATGCTTCCGATCTTCGTGACCCTCGCCATCTTCTGGTCGTGGCAGGCGATCCACGGTGGTCGCCTCCGCTCCTTCGCCCTGGCGGGTGCCTCGCTGGGGCTGGGAATTTACACCTACATCCCCTCGCGCCTCGAGCCGATTCTCTTCGCGGCCTGGCTGGCTGGCCTGCTCGTCATCCCCGGGTGGCGAAAGGAGATCTCGCCGAGGCGTCTTCTGCTGGGAGGACTGCTGGGCGCGGCTTTGTTTGGCGCCGTGGTTTCGCCGCTGGCCTGGTACTTCGACCGGCACCCGAAAGAGTTCATCGGACGAATCCAATCGGAGCAGCAGACCCGGCCGGGAGCAACCGTCCTCGGAGACTTCGCCCAATCGGTCGGCGCCCTGACTGCCACCGGAGATCCGAATCCGCGCCAGGATCTCCCCGGACGCCCCCTGATTCCGGCGTCGGTGTCGATCGCCTGGCTGATCGGCGTCAGCGTCGCGCTGCGCCGCTGGCGCGACCGGGTATCGATCTTTCTCCTGGTGGGGTGCGTCGTCATGCTCGCGCCGGCGGCCCTCAGCCACGAGCCGGCGCACGCGCTTCGTCTGGTCGGCGAAATTCCGTTCGTTTTCGCGATCGCGGCGCTCGGATTCGACCGGGCGATCGACTGGCGCTGGCCCGGTCGATGGCCGCTGGGACTGGTCCTGGTTGGCCTTTCGTTGGCCTTCGTCGGGGTGTCGACCGCGCGCGATTACTTCGTCGTCTGGGCGACGAGCCCGGCTACCTACCAGGCGTTCGAGGCCGATACCCTGCACGCGCCGGCCATGCTCGGCCAGGTGCCGGCCGGCGATCCCGCCTTCGCCACCGGAGACGTCTACGAAGGCATGCCCATCCCCGCCGCGCTCGATCCTTCGACGCTGGCGCGGGCGCGCAGCTTCGACGGGCTACGCGACTTCGTCACCCCCGCGGCGGCGGGCCGGCCGGTCTACTACGTTTTCTCGGGGAGCCGGACGCCCCGGTCTGGCGTACCAGCGGCCGATCACCTCGCGCTCGTCGCGACGTCGCCGGATGGACGGCTCTACCGGATGGACCCACCACTGTCGCCGCCGCGCCCGGAGCGCCCCACCGACGCGCGAATCGGATCGGCGATCCAGGTTGACGGGGTCGACCTCCAACCGATCGTCGCCCCCGGACAGTCGGAGCGATTCGCGCTCTACTGGACGGTTGTTGGCAAGCTTCCGCCGGGTGACTGGGTCTTCTTCGCTCACCTGGTGCGCCGCGACAACCAGCAGTTGATTGGACAGGACTACAATCAGGGATTCGCGCCGAGCCAGTGGCGCCCGGGGGACCGCGTCGTCTCCGATTTCTCAATCCCGATTCCCGCCGGCGCGCCCGCGACGGTCGCGACGGTGGACGCTGGACTGTTCGATCAATCCGACGGCCGGCGCCTCGCCCTGACCGATCCCCGGGGGCGGCCGGCCGGCTCGGCGCTGGTTTCGGGACCAGTTCGGATCGACCGCCCCGCGACCGTTCCGCCGGCCACCTACCCTTTGACGGTGACGTTCGGCCCGGCGATGAAGCTCGACGGGTACGATTTGGATCGGCGATCGGATGGCTCGCTGGCGCTGCGGCTGCACTGGAGCACGGATCGACCGATCGAGCACGACTATACGGTCTTCGTTCACCTGGTCGACCAGCGCGGTCGGCTGATCGCCGGCGCCGACGGCGAGCCGGGACAGGGCGATTTTCCGACCTCGACCTGGCAGCGCGGCGAGGACGTGCTCGATACCCACCTGGTGCCGCTGCCGCCGGGTGACTCGGCCGGCCTGCGCCTCGACGTCGGCGTGTACTTGCTTTCGACCGGCCAGCGCCTGCCGGCGACTGACTCCGGCGGCCGCCGGCTTGGCGACTCGATCACGATTCGACTTTGACAAATGATCGTACCTGGCATAGCATCGTCTCACCGGCCCGGGCTGGAAAGCAAGAGCCGATCAGCGAGAACGCCATGCCGAACGTGGAAGATCAAGCCGACGATCCGATAGCCTCCGTCAATTACTGGCGGGACCAGGCGCACCTGTACGCCGCCGAGCTGCAACGCATCTACAAAAACGAGCGGTCCGGTCGCGTGGCGCTCGAGTCCGCCCAGGCGCAGTTGATGCGCTATGCCGACGACCTTCACGTCGCGTTTCAATCCGAGCGCCAGCGTCGGCAGGAAATTCAGCGCGCTTACCTCGAAACGATTCGCATGCTGGCGGCCGCGGTCGAGGCGCGTGATACTTACACCGGAGGGCACCTCGAGCGGGTGACGCGCTACTCGCTCGCGATCGCGCGAGATCTCGGCTGGACTGGCGAGCGGCTGAACGAGGCTGAGATGGGCGCGATCCTTCACGACATCGGAAAGATCGCGATTCGGGATTCGATTCTCCGGAAGGACGGGGCGCTGAGTCCGGAGGAGTGGGAGCACATGAAGACCCACCCGGTCATCGGCGCCCAAATCCTCCGGGGAATCTCCTTCCTCGATCCGGTCGTGCCCTACGTTCGACACCATCACGAGCGCTTCGACGGGAGGGGCTACCCGGACCGGCTCGCCGGTGAGGCGATTCCGATCGGTGGCCGGCTTATCGCGGTCGCCGACACCTTCGACGCGATGACCAGCACGCGTCCCTATCGGCCAGCCCTGTCGGCCGAGGTCGCGCTCGCCGAGCTTCGGACGGCATCGGGTTCTCAGCTCGACCCGTCCGTCGTCGACGCCTTCATCCGCGCCTATCGGCGTGGGGAGATCGCCGTCGAGGCGCTCGCTTGAGCGATGTCCGCGAGCCGGTCATTCTGGCGATCGACCAGGGGACGACCGGGACCACCGTTCTCCTGCTCGACCGCTCGGGCGCGGTCGTCGGCCGAGGCTACCGTGAGGTGCCGTGCCACTATCCGCGGCCCGGCTGGGTCGAGCAGGATGCCGACGAGCTCTGGCAGCGGAGCCTGGCGGCCGTCGCCGACGCCTGGAGCCGGTGTCCGGGGAGACCGATCGCCGCCATCGGCATCGCCAATCAGCGCGAGACAACCATTCTGTGGGACGCGGCCACGTCGCGACCGGTCGCGCCGGCGATTGTCTGGCAATGCCGGCGGACGATGCCCCTCTGCGATCGACTGCGTGCCGATGGCCTTTCCGAGGAGGTGGCGCGCCGCACCGGACTGGTCATCGACCCCTACTTCTCGGCGACCAAGATTCAGTGGCTCCTCGACGCCAACCCCGAGCTGCGCGCGAGGGCAAGCCGCGGCGACGTCCGTTTCGGGACGGTCGACAGCTGGCTGATCTGGAAGCTGAGCCAGGGCGCCGCTCACCGAACCGACCACTCGAATGCGTCTCGGACGATGCTGTACGACATCTTCGAGCGGAGGTGGGATGAAACCCTGCTCGACCGGCTCGCCATTCCGCGAGCGATGCTGCCGGAGGTCCAGGCGTCCAGCTCGCGCTTCGCGCTCACCGCCGGCTCTGACCTTCCCGACGGGCGGATCCTACCGGCCGGCATCCCCATCGCCGGCGTCGCCGGCGACCAGCAAGCCGCCCTTTTTGGGCAAACGTGCTTCGAGCCGGGCACGCTGAAGTGCACCTACGGCACCGGCGCGTTCCTCCTGCTGAACACGGGCCCGACGCCGGTGCGCTCGCGCGCCGGCCTCCTGACGACGCTGGGCTGTAGTCGCGGCGAGGAGCCGGTCTACGTCCTCGAGGGCAGCGTCTTCGTCGCCGGGGCGGCGATCCAGTGGTTGCGCGACCAGCTCGGCATCGTCGAGCGGGCGTCGGACACCGAAGCGCTCGCCCGCCAGATCTCGGACAACGACGGCGTCTATTTTGTCCCGGCTTTTGTTGGTCTGGGCGCTCCCTACTGGGATCCATCGGCGCGAGGCGCGCTGGTCGGACTGACCCGAGGGGTCGGACGCGCCCACCTGGCGCGCGCGGCGCTCGAAGCG
>JBOGTX010000907.1:0-3186 GCA_050695695.1 Chloroflexota bacterium | reverse complement strand
GCCAGTCACCGAGACCGGTCAAGTCCAACGGGCCCGGCTCGCCGCGCTCGTCCAGAGCATGGGCGTGAGCGTCGCGCTTACCTCGGACGCTAACTTGCCGATCACGGTGGTGCTCGACGGCGCGCGGGTGAAGCGCGCTCTCCAGGCATCCACTGGTCGGTCCGATTGGTGTGTCGTGGAGCGTGCGGAGTCGGTGCGCACGATCCGCCAGCGGCTGGACGAACAACTCACGACGGCTCGGCCGGTCACCGCGGACGAGCTCGCGACCACCGGCGCCCGCTATCTGCAGTTCCAGCAGGGCCAGCATTGGTCAACTGGTGAGGAGTTCGCTCGAGCGCTTGGCCTGCTCCCTTTGGCCGTTGCTGGCGATGTGGTATGGGTGCGCTACCGCGATCGCTACGCGCGAGGCCCGGCAGTACGTCTCTTAGCTGGCCTGTTAGAGGCGTTGCCGCTGGCGCTTGGCGCGCGCGTCAGGATCAATGCCCTGGAAGCGCTCGATGGCTTGGACAAGGAAGCGCGCATGTCTGAGCTCACCCGCGCGTTGAGCGAACTTCCCGTCAACAAAGAAGTCAACCTCATTGCCGCGCGTGACGAACTTCCCCATGCACGTGCTCTAGAGTTGGGCTGGGCGGATCACACATCCCAATCCATCCTGCTGGACGGCGGTTTCGACGCATTCGCCCGCTTGCGGGATGGCTACTACGTTGGGCAGTCGACCCACGTCGTGGTTTTACCGCCAACGCGCGGCACGTAGCGCCTGGGCGCGATAGCCGGGCGGGACGTGCTCGTCCAGGAGGTAGCGAAGGATCACGATGGTTCGGACGGCACCGCATTCTAGCACGCGGTGACTCTCGCCACCGCTGAGGTGCTCGCTCTCCTCCCAAGTGGAAGGTACATCGCCCGGGCCGTTGGCACCGAGGGTGCACTGCCGCTGAGCACGGGCGGAGCGGGGTGCATCGTGCCACTTCAGCGTCGAACCGGCCGACGGCCAGCCGAACCGGGCTGCCCTCCCGAGGGGCTCCAGCCGACGAGCGACCGTCTCGAGTCGTTCAGCGATAGCGTGTTCGCCTTCGCGATGACCCTCCTGGTCCTCAACCTGACCGTTCCGTCGATCGTCGTGGGGGCGGGCAACGGCGGGCTGCTCGCCGCGCTCCTGAAGCAGTGGCCGGGCTACCTGGCCTACCTGATCAGCTTCGTGACGATCTTGATTATGTGGGTCAATCACTACACCATGTTCGCGGTGATCGATCGGATCGATTTCCCGATCCTCCTGTTCAACGGCCTCCTGCTCCTTGGCGTGACGATCATCCCGTTTTCGACGGCGCTCCTCGACCGCTACCTGGGGCACCCCGGGCAAGACCTCGCGACGGCGGTCTACTGCGGCGCGTACTTTCTGGTCAGCCTGGGCTACAACCTGGCCTGGTACCACGCCGCGCGGGGCCACCGCATGATCGCCCCCGACCTGGACCCCGATCTGGTCCGCTGGACGACCGAGGAAACCGCCCTTGGCCTCCTGCTCTACGCCATCGCGCTCCCCCTGGCGTTCCTGAGCGTCGCGGCCAGCCTGACCATCTGCGTTGTTCTCGACGTTTTCTGGGCGTTGCCCCGGTGCATCCGGAGCAGTGTCTGGCCATTCTGAGAGACCTCCCTTCCCGGGTTGACACCACGCGATCCCCTGGTACCATGCGGCTGCCGATATCGGCTCGCCCGCGAGCTGATTCGAGCGTCGCCTGAACAAAGTGAGGACAGCATGGCCGGACGGTTGAACAAAGTCATCGCGCTGCTCGAAGAGGGGAAGGTCGCCTTCGGGCCTTTTCTGCCCGCGGGATCGATCCCCGACGCGTACTGGATCACGACGAGCCCCTACGACTTCGTCGTCTGGGAGATGGAGCACAGCCCCTACGACGTGTCGGACCTGCGCCTTTCGCTCCAATTCATGTTGAATCGCAGGCAGATCGCCGACTCGGGAAGCGTCGCGCCGGCGGTGGTGCCCTTCGTTCGCCTGCCAATCAACGGCCGCGAGAACAACGAGTGGATCGTCAAGCAGGTGCTCGATTGCGGCGTCTACGGCATGGTCTTTCCGATGATCAACACCGTCGAGGATGCCGAGCACGCGCTCCAGGCCTCGCGCTACATCCAGGCGAAAGGCGCCGAGGACGCCGAGCCGGTCGGCCGCCGCGGCCATGCCCCCACGAACGCGGTCCGCTACTGGGGTCTGGATCAACCCGGGTACCACGACAAGGCCGACGTCTGGCCGCTTGACCCGAACGGCGAGATCCTACCGATCTTGCAGTGCGAGACCCAGCAGGGCGTGAGCAACCTCCGGCGCATCCTCACCAGGTTCCCCCGGCCGGGTCTAATTCTGATCAGCGAGAGCGACCTCTCGGTCTCGCTGGGCTACCGCGGCCAGTTCACCCCCGAGGTGCGGGCGGCGGTCCTGGAGGCGGTGGGCATCTGCAAGGAGTTCGAGGTTCACTACGGCTCGCCCCAGGCCAACGCCCAGAACATGGCGGAGCGAATCGCCGATGGCTTCCAGTTCCTGATGCCGGCCCCTGGACGCGATCTGTCCGGGCTCCAGGCCGGGCGCTCGCTCGCGAAGCGGACGGGGTAGAGAGAACCTGAAGCATCCCGAATTTCCCGGGTGGCGGCGAGGAGACGTCTCTCCCAGCCTCTTCTCTACCCCCTGACCCCCTTATCCAGGGGGAACCGTCGGCGCGGGGAGAGGAGCGACCAAGAGAGATCCTTCCTTGGTCACTCGTCTCACCGCCACCGGGAGAAGAATGACCATGGAATGCCCTCCCTTGGGAGTCCCCGCTCTTCCCGCGCCCGGGGTGTGAACGCCCCGGCGTCTGGGATGAAGAGCGGGACAGGGTGAGAGAGGTCTCCTCGTTGCGGCCCGCGAAATTGTAGATGCTTCAGGTTCCGGCTTCGGTCCGGGCGGCCGCGAAACGGGCACGACGTTGACGCTCGTCACCGCTTCGGCATAGAATACGGCCCGTCAAACCGTGTGCCCGATTGGGGCGGGAGGAATTTTACCGTGAATCGACAGAATGTGACACGCCGGGGGCTCCTGCGGTATGGAGTTGGCGCGGTTGGGCTGACCGCGCTGCTCGCCGCGTGCTCGGGACAGGCGCCGGCCGCGCCGACCCAGGCGTCTGGCCAGGGCGCGGCGGCCGCCCCGACAAC
>JBOGTX010000906.1:0-1605 GCA_050695695.1 Chloroflexota bacterium | reverse complement strand
TGCCGCCACTGGCTTCGCGACCGCAAGCCAGCGTTGGCGCGACTTCCGGCGTGGGAGTCCGACGATTGGTCGGTGAACGCCCGGGACGCCGAACCGGCCGACAGCTTCGACCTGGAGGTCGAGCTCGAGCGTGGCGAGCTGGCAACGCTGCTCGACCGGGCGATGGGGCGGCTGCCGCCCGAGACGCGCCAGGTGCTGGTCGAGCGATTCGTCGAAGAAACGCCCCAGGCCGAAACGGCGCTGCGCCTCGGCTTGAGCGAGGGCGCGGTGGCGATGCGCCTGCGGCGCGGCAAGCTCGCCCTTCGGCGCATCCTGAGCGGCGAGCTACGCGAGCAGGCACTGGCGTACGGACTGATCCCGGCACCGGGCAACGATTGGCAGACGACGCGGATCTGGTGTCCCAGCTGCGGACGCCAGAAGATCGAGGGGCGCTTTCGGCCCGAGGTCGGCGAGCTGCTGCTGCGCTGCCCCTCGTGCTCGCGCGGCCATCTCCAGATCAACTCGACGCTGCCCGAGAAGCTGTCCGGGATCAAGACCTACCCCCGTGGGATCGCGCGCGTTCTTGAGGTCATTCACGAGCGCTTCCGAGAGCGGGTGGTGGACGGCCTCGCGCGCTGTCCGGGATGCCAGCGCTGGCGACCGCTTCGCCAGGGCAGGCCAGCCTGGATCCCCCTGGGCGAGCTGTGCGGAGAGGTTATCTACATCGATTGCCCGGGCTGCGCCCGCCTGGATCGCGAGACCTGGCAGTCGCTCACCTGGAGCCTGCCGGCGGTGCGCCGGTTCTGGAAACAGCATCCCCGGCTGCGCTACCTGGGCGAGCAGGAGATCGACGCCGCCGGGCATCCGGCGGTCACCACCGGCTTTGCAAGCTTCGACGAGGCGGCGCGGATCGAGGTCGTCTCGCGGCGCGAGACCTTCGAGGTTCTGAGCGTCGATGGACACCCCCCGATCGATCTGGCGGAGAAGCCCCAACGCTCGGCGCCGGCCTCCGAGCGATTCTCATGACGATCGCGCTTCCCTGGCGGCGCCCGGCCTCGCCGGCGATCGCCGGAACCCTGGCGGTGCTGGCCTTGCTGCCGCGGGTGAATCGGACACGGGCGTTTCACCTCGCGGCGATCACCCTGATGACGGCCACCCTGCCGGTCGTCATCACGGTCGTGACCGGCCAGTTCATTGGCGAGATCCCGGACGCGGTGCGGGATGGGCTCGCCTCACCGGCTGGCCAGACGATGCTGCGCCTTCTGATCGTGGCCGGCGCGCTCATCATCCTGGCCCGCGCGCTCGGCCCGTTCCAGCAGGCCCTCGCCAGTTGTTTCGCCCGCGAGGTCGACCGCCACCTCCAGGAGCGGGTGATGGCGGCGGTGGGTCGCCCCCATGGCCTCGGCCACCTGGAAGACCCGGCCACCCTCGATCTGATCCGCAACGCTCAAGGCGTGGGCGCCGAGGGGCTGCACCCGGGCGACGCGGTGCGCGCCCTCGCCTCGCTCTTTCCGAGCTGGCTCCAGGCGCTCGGCTCGGCGGCGATCCTCTTGACTTTTCGCTGGTGGCTCGGCCTGCTCTGGCTGGCGATCTGGCCGATCGTACTCTACGTCTTGCAGCGCGAGT
>JBOGTX010000905.1:0-1705 GCA_050695695.1 Chloroflexota bacterium | reverse complement strand
CTGGTGCCCGACCCGATCGTCGACCGCCCAAACGCGCTCGACCCCGAGCACGAGGCGCTCCTGGCCGATTCGGTCGGACTCGCGCTCCTGGTCGTGCTCGAGGCCCTGACGCCGGCGGAGCGGCTCGCGTTCGTGCTCCACGACATGTTCGCGGTGCCGTTCGATGAGATCGCCGCCATCGCCGGTTGCTCGCCGGCCGCCGCGCGCCAGCTCGCCAGCCGGGCGCGCCGCAGCGTGCAAGGTGCGGTCGTTCCAGACGCTGACTTGAGCGCGCAGCGCCGAGCGGTCGACGCCTTCATGGCTGCAGCGCGCGACGGCGACTTCGACGGGCTGCTCGCGGTGCTCGACCCGGACGTCGTGTTCCGCAGCGACGCCGGCGCGGGCCGCTCCCGGCTGCTCCGCGGCGCCGCGGTGGTCGCCAGGGGCGCGACCCTAGGCGCCCGCTCGGGTGGGGTCGCCCGGCCGGCGCTCGTCAACGGCGCGGCCGGCGCGGTGCTGTTCGGGAACGGCCGGCCGGTGGGCGTCTTCGCCTTCACGGTCGTCGGCGGCCGGATCGTCGAGATCGACGTGCTCGCCGACCCGGCCCGTCTCAGCCGGCTCGACCTGGCCGGCCTGCCCGGCTGATCGCTACTGGTCCCTCACCGAGCCGTCCTTGTCCAGCCGCGTACCGCTCCAGCGCATCCGGTACGGATGCTTCTCGGCCGCGTCCGGGGCCAGCTCGACGCCGATGCCCGGGTTGTCGCTGATGATCAGGGAGACCTCGCCGTCGTGCTCGAGGGCGCCGCCGACCAGATCCGCATCGCGCTGGTACGGATAGGCGAGGGCGGTCTGTATCGTGCGCCTGCCGCCGCTGTCGGTCGACTGCGCGACCGGGCTGGTCACGCTGCTGGAGCACAACACGTCGAGCTTCGCCGCGCTGACTCCGGCGAACGGGCTGACCGTCCCGCTCCGCTCGGTCCCGCCGATGCTGGGCCACGGCGGCTAGTCGCCCGACGTCAGCTCGCTGGGTTACTCCAGTTTCGGCGTGAACGCTCAGCGATGGCAGGAGCAGGCCATCGCCACAGAGGATGGACGGTCGTAGCGCGCCACAGCAGGTCCTTGCCATGGCAAGCCAGCTAGTGTCGACTTACTCATCATCGGCAACCAAGGACGATTGCCCAGCCCCTTGCAATCCGAACTAATCTCGCCCCAGAGCCAGTCGGCGAAGCCGGCCAGGGCGGCGTAGGGGGTCCCATCGAGACGCGCGTGCAGCTCGGCCGGTGGAAAGCCGCCCGCGGGAATCTCCCGGAGCAGATCCTCTGAAACGACGGACGAGGCCGCGTCGAGAGCCGCGACCCGGGTGTCGAACTCCGGAGCGTACGGTTGGGCGCAAAGCGCGAAGAGCAGCAGCTCGCCACGCGGTAGATCCAGCTCGTGAAATCGGTCGTACGACCAGCCGTTCCGGACGAAGGGGATGCCAAACGCGATCTGCCTGTACTCGTCGACCTCGTAGCAGGGGAAGTGCTCCTCCTCGACCTTGCGCAGGAAGGCCCAGGCAGGGGCGTTCTCGCGGCTAGCCCCGTCGTGCCGCGCCGCCAGGATCTCGGCCTCGGCGTCGGGCAGGATCGCGCGGACGATCCGTCGAAATTCTCGCTCCCCCTCGTCATTGCCGAGCAAAGTCGCGACGGACGTCGGGGCAATCGGCGCCCGTCGCAGTATCCGTCCC
>JBOGTX010000904.1:0-3324 GCA_050695695.1 Chloroflexota bacterium | reverse complement strand
TCTCGGCGACGCTGGACGGCGGCGACATCCGGGTCAGCGTCGCCGACACCGGCATCGGGATCGCTCCGGAGGACCTGCCGAAGGTTTTCGAGGAGTTCCGCCAGCTCGACGGATCGCTCCGGCGACGGGCCGGCGGCAGCGGGCTGGGGCTGGCGGTCAGCAAGCAGTTCGTCGAGCTACACGGCGGGTCGATCTGGGTCGAAAGTCAGGTTGGGCAGGGCACGGTCTTCCACTTCACCCTCCCCCACCGCGACAACGTCGTCGCGGTAGCCTCCTCGGGCGACTGGCTGATCTGGGACCAGCGGATGGCCGCGCGCCGGGCGCCAGCTCCCGAGGTGCGGGTCGTCTCGACCGACCCCGGTGCGGCGAGGGTCTTTGAACGCTATCTCGACGGCTATCGGGTGAGCGGCTATCCCTGCCTGAACGACCTTCCCCCGCCGACCGCCCCCGACTCGCTCGCCCACGATACCTGCGTGGTGGTTGCCCCCTCGCTTCAGGAGGGCTGGCGCGAGGTCTCCGCCTGGGACGGTGGTGCCAAGGGCATGCCGATCGTCATCTGCGCGCTGCCCACCCGGCGGGATCTCGCCCGCGAGCTGGGCGTCGCCGACTATCTGGTGAAGCCGGTCGCCCGTGAGCAGGTCAGCCAGGCGCTGGGGCGGATCGAGCAGCCGCGCCCGAGCATTTTGATCATCGACGATGATCCCGACATGCTGCGCCTCCTTGGTCGCATGGCGCGGGTCACCCGGCCCGGGTCGCGGGTCTGGCTCGCCGAGGGGGGAGACGCGGCGATTGCTATCCTGCGCTCGCGCCGGCCGGACGTGGTGTTGCTCGACCTGCTGATGCCCGGGCTCGACGGTTACGCGGTGCTGCGCGATATCCGGTCGGACGCGCGCCTTCGGGACGTTCCGGTGATCGTGATCACCGCCCGCGGCGAGGAAGAGGAAGCAGTGACCGCCGGGATGATCGGCATCACTCGGCGGGGCGGACTTCCGGTCGGCGATCTGATGCGGTGCCTGCGGGTCAGCATCGACGCGCTGCTTGGCTCATCCGACACTGCTGGTCCAGCGCCCGCAGCAGATCCGATCGCCTGACCGGCTTGACCAGGGCGTCCGCGGCGCCCAGGGCGAGCGCGAGCTCGCGTTCCCGCAGCACCGAGCAGATGATCACCGGTATCTCCCGGGTCTCCGGGCGACTCTTCAAGGTCTGGAGGGTCTCCCAGCCATCGCGGGCTGGCATCATCACGTCGAGCAAGATAGCGGCCGGCCGATCAGTCTCGGCCCGGGCCAGCGCCTGGGCGCCATCCAGGGCGGCGAGCACGTGAAAGGGGCGGTCGACGAGATAGCGGCGGTAGAGCTCGATCGCGTCCGGATTGTCGTCGACCACCAGGATGCTCCATTCGTACGTTGGCACGACTTTCAGAATGACCACCAACTGTTGCTCGTCCGCTCGACTCGAAGCGATGGTCCCGCCACGGGTCTCGATCAAGCGTTGGGCGACCTGCCAGCGCTCGTCGCCGAGCAGGCGCGTCACGGCGGCGGAGCTCCGCGGCTTGCAGCGAATCTGAATCTCGACCTCGGATTCGGCGGTCGCTCGATCGAGGATCGTCTCGACGACCGTGGGGCCGAGCTCCAAGGTCAGACTCAGGGCGCTCAACAGCACCTGGCGTAAGATCGTCCGCTCGATCGCGACCGTTGGACCATCCGAGGGAATCGGGATCTTCAGGCCAACGCCTCGGCGGTCGGCCAGCGGTTTGATCGTCGCGAAGACTCCGGCGAGGACCTCGCCAAGCGACGCGGCCGTCGCCTCGGTCTCGGCCTCCAGGCGCGCCGCTTCCCGTTCCACGGACGACGTGTCCGCCCGCGATCGGTCACTGGTGGCTATCGTGATCGCACCCGCGCGCGAGGGCTCTTCCTCCGAGGCGAGCGCAACTTCGGCAGCCCGATCGATTGGTCGCTGCTTGCGATCGCTGACGGTTGCTTCTGTCTCCTGATGCCCCCGCGCGGGCGCATTCACGGCGTAGGTGTCTTGATATCGGTCTCGGAGAATACGCGCGACGGCGGTTAACGACTCGTGGGAATATCGCCGCGACTGCCTCAGGCTGATGCCGAGGTCGCCAGCAATCTCCGGCACCGGTAAACCCTGGACGTAGCGAAGGTACAGGTAACGGTACTTTCGCCAGGGGAGGGAATCGTACGGCACGTCCGGCGCCGGCTTCAGCGCTTCAATCGCGGCGATGAGCAGGCGCTGCAAGGTGTGACCGCAGACTTCGCCGGGCTGGTGCGGAACCAGGACGTCCGCGAGGGGGTGTGTCTGAAGATAGGGACGATCGTAGAGATGCGCGAGCATGTCGCGAACCTCATCGAAAAATTGATCCGGATCCATCCGTCGCTCGTTACCCCTCGTCCCGACGTCGGGCGGCATCGGCTCGCCGGAACTCTCGGGCCTGTCCGTTGTGACTCTACTGGCAGGTGATTGTATCAAATGCGATGTGCACCGGGTGGACGGCCCCCTGATGGCCACTCGATGGCCGCTGAGCGATTGACGGATATATAGGCGCGACATAGTATGCACACGATCAAGAGAGATGCTGACCGAGATCTTGGCGCCGCGTGCCAGTCGCTCGCGTTGCACCGGTCGGCATGATAGATGGGATAGGAGACTTTCGCAATGTACAGCAAGGCGGTCACCAGGCGTCGGCAATTCCTGAAGCTCGGGTTGATTGGAGCGGTTGGGCCGGTTCTTCTCGTGGCCTGTGGTGGCCAGACCGCGTCGCCGACCGCCGCTCCAACCGCGGCCCAGTCCAGCGGGGCCGCCGCGCCCACGGCGGCCCCGAAACCGGCGCAGAGCAGTTCGTCGGCTGCCCCAACGAATACCCCCGCCGCGGCCGGTGCGCAGCTCTTGCCGACGACGACCGCCGAGGCCGTCATCGACACCAGTCAGGTGCCAAAACCAGTCGCGAAGATGGAAGGGGACTTGATCCTCTGGCATGACTGGGGTAATACCTCGGGTGGCGGGCTTGCCATGATCGATCTGGTTAGCGACTTCATGAAGCTCTACCCGAACGTCCACATGACCAACGTTTACGACAGCAGCCAGCAGAAGTACCTGGCCGCGATCGCCAGCGGCAACGTTCCCGATCTGCTGAAGCTCAATGCCTTCGACATTCCGACCCTGGGCCAACGCGGTGCGTTGATGTCGTTAGATTCGTACGTCTCGCGCGACAATTGGGACATGTCTCAGTACTTCGATTTCGCGGTCAAACAGTGTAGTTGGAATGGCAAAGTCGTCGCGATAACCCACCATCCGGACATTCGCTGCATGTTT
>JBOGTX010000903.1:0-3923 GCA_050695695.1 Chloroflexota bacterium | reverse complement strand
CGCCAGGAGCGCGTCGTGCGCGAGGCCGAGCGCGAGGCCGGCCAGGCAGTCGGCGGTGGCCGGCGCGACGACGAACGCGGCGGCTCCGGTCCCCAGCGACACGTGGGCGATCGACCGCGCGGTGGGGTCGAAGAGATCGGTCAGAACTGGTCGATGGACGATGGCTTCGAAGCTCAGCGGCGCGACGAAGCGCGTCGCGTTGGGCGTCATGATGACGTCGACGTTCGCGCCAGATTTGACGAGCTCGGACGCGAGGGCGACTGCCTTGAACGCCGCGATGCTCGCGGATACGCCCAGCAGCACCTGCCGATCGGTTAACGGATCGCCCACTCGACCCCCTCAGCCGGCCGCCACCGGTTGGCTCATCTCGTAGATCAGACGGAGGCCATCCAGCGTCAGCAGCGGGTCGACGATCTCGATGGCCGACGTTTCGCTGGCGATCACGCCGGACAGGCCACCGGTCGCGATGACCCGGGCCGGTCCCATCTCCTGCCGGAAGCGCGCGATCAAGCCTTCGATCAGCCCGACGTAGCCGTAGATCAAACCTGCCTGGACGCTCGCTCCAGTGTTGCGACCGATCGCGCTTCGCGGGCGCTTCAACTCGACTCGATAGAGTCGCGCGGCCCGTTGGAAGAGCGCGTCGGCCGAGATGATGAGGCCGGGCGCGATCGCGCCGCCCAGGTACTCGCCGTCCTTCGAGAGCGCGTCGAAGGTCGTCGCGGTGCCGAAATCGATGACGATGGCCGGTCCGCCGTACCGACGAAACGTGGCGACGGCGTTCGCGATCCGGTCGGCCCCGACCTCGCGCGGGTTTTCGTAGAGGATCTTCACGCCGGTCCGGGTACCCGGTCCGACGACGATTGGCTCGCACCGGCAGTACTGGTGGGTCATGTCCTCGAACGTCGTCGTCAGTGCCGGCACGACACTCGCCAGGACGACGGCGGCGACATCGGCAAGCGAACGGTTGACGTAACGGAGAAGGCCGTCAAACAACACGGCGTACTCGTCCGGCATGCGCGAGGCATCGGTATTGACACGCCAGCTCGCGACCAGATGCTCGCCGTCGTAGCCACCGAGAACGATGTTGGTGTTTCCCACGTCGATTGCCAGTAGCACGGCCGAATTATACCCATTCAGCAGCCATTTCTCAACTTGACAAAGGCGGAAGCGGGTTCCTATACTGTAGGTGCAGCCCGCCGCGAGAGCTTTGCTCGTGAGGAGTTCTTTTCGACCAGGGAGGCCGGATGACTGGTGAATGGACGGATGGCGTGGGGCGGGCCGGGTCCCAGCGGCGATGGCATATTTAGTGCGCAACGCGGCAAGAGACACGGGCGTCGCGAGGTCGAGGATCCGTTGAGAGGAGAACCGCCATGCTGGTCGAGATGGTCGTCGAAAGCGTCCGGGTGAACTTGCAGACGTACCAGCGCGTTGTTGTCCTCAAAGAAAAAGGCACCGAGCGCTATCTTCCCATCTGGATCGGTAACACCGAGGCGGATGCGATCGTCATCCAATTACAGAACGTGCCGGTGCCCCGACCGCAAACCCACGATCTGCTCAAGTCGGTCATTTCGGAGCTGGGAGCGAAGGTGATCCGGGTCGTCGTGAACGACTTGTCCGACGACGTGTTTTACGCGCGCGTCAACATCGACGTTGGCGGGAAGCAGGTCGAGATCGATTCCCGACCGAGCGACGCCATCGCCCTGGCGGTTCGGGTCCAGGCGCCGATCTTTGCCGAGGAGACCGTGTTGGACAAGGCAGCGGTCGCCATCGACAGCGAGCAGACGGTGACCGAGACCGAACACGGCCAGGAGGCGTCCCCACCGGTGCGCGAGGAGGATCTCAAGAAGCTGTCGGTCTTTCGAGAGTTCATCAATACGCTCGATTTGGATGATCTCGAGAAGCGAGACAAGTAGCTGGCGCTTCCTGATTTATCCTGGTGACGTTTCGCGGATGCCCCGGGTTCGGTTTGAACCAGGGGCGTTCTTTTTGTCCATTCTTTTTAGATGAGGATCCATGAAGCAGGGCTACTTCACCTTCGTTCTCCACAGCCATCTTCCCTACGTCAGAAGCGCTGGACGATGGCCCCACGGCGAGGAGATGATCCACGAAGCGCTCGCCGAGACGTACGTCCCGCTCTTGAACGCGCTCTACGACCTGAAGCGCGAGGGGATCGAGCCCCGGCTGACGATTGGCCTGACGCCGATCTTGCTGGAGCAGATCGCCGACCGCGACGTGCTCGCGCACTTCGAGCTGTACCTCGACGAAGAGATCGAGGTGGCCAAGGCGGACGGCGCGCGCTTCGACGCCGGGGGCGACCCGCGTCTGAAATACCTGGCTGACTTTCATGCGCGCTGGTACCAGGCGGTGAAAGATTCGTACGAACACCGCTACGGGCGCGACGTCGTCGGCGCGTTCCGGCGCCTGCGCGAGGATGGCAACCTCGACGTGATGACCAGCGCGGCAACCCACGGTTATCTCCCGCTGTTCGACCGCGACTCGTCGATCCACGGGCAGTTGACGACCGGCCTGGAGGCGACCCGCCGCCATCTCGGGCACGCGCCATTTGGAATCTGGCTTCCCGAGTGCGGCTATCGGCCGGCCTACTATCGTTCGGGCGAGAATGGCGCCGGCTATCGGCCCGGCCTCGAAGAGTTCCTTGCCGAGCTCAATCTGCTCTACTTCGTCACCGATACTCAGGTGATCGAAGGCGGCCGGATCGTCGGGAAGGCGGCCGGCGACGTTCATGGCCCGTACGGTGGCCTGCCGAAGCGCGACCTCGCGGCGGGAGATAGCGCCGGCACCGGACCGAGCGAGCGGACCACGGCGCGGCCCTACTACGTCCAGTCGAGCCGGGTCGCGGTGTACGGCCGCGATGCTCGGACCGGCACCCAGGTCTGGTCGGCGACGAGCGGATACCCGGGAGATTTTCGGTATCGCGAGTTCCATCGGAAGGACTCGACGTCGGGCTTACAGTATTGGCGGGTGACCGGCGCCGACGTCGCGCTCGATCACAAGGAGCTGTACGATCCCGTCGCGGCGCTGGATCAAACCGCGGCCCACGCGGATCACTTCGTCGGCCTCGTCGAGGAGATTTCGGCGCGGTACCACGCGGGCCACGACCGCCCCGGCTTGATCGTCTCGGCGTACGATACCGAGCTGTTCGGCCACTGGTGGTTCGAAGGCATCGACTGGCTCAAGGGGGTGCTGCGTCGACTCGCGACGAACGAGCAGGTTGGCCTGACGACGGCGAACCAGTACCTCGAGCGGTACCCGCCCGAGGATGCGCTGACGCTTTCCGAGAGCTCGTGGGGAGCTGGCGGCAACCACTGGACCTGGCTGAATCCCCAGACCGAATGGATCTGGCCGCTGATTCACGGCGCCGAGCGAAGAATGGAGGGGCTCGTCGCCGAGAATCTGGACGCGGCGGGCTGGCGGGTCAAGGCGATGAACCAGCTCGCCCGCGAGCTGCTCCTGTTGCAGTCCAGCGATTGGCCATTCTTGATCAGCACCGGCCAGGCCAAAGAATACGCGACCGGCCGGTTCCAGCAACACCTCGCGCGCTTCAATCACCTGGCGATGATCGTCGAGTCAAAACACTTTGGTCCAGAGGAGGAGCGCTTCCTCGACGCCACTGCGTCCCTGGATAATCCCTTCCCCACAATCGACTTTCGCGCGTTTAAGGAGGAGAATTGGAGAGAGAACAGGCCCTCGGGCTCTTGAAAGAATACGTGAAGAACGACGGCTTGATCAAACACTGCCTGGGGGCCGAGGCGGCAATGCGCGCCTACGCGGTTCGCTTCGGCGGAGACCCGGACGTTTGGGGGCTGGCCGGGCTGCTCCACGACTTCGACTGGGAGATTCATCCGAACGCCGAGCAGCACCCGGCGGCCGGCGCGCCAATTCTCCGGGCCGCGGGAGTTCCC
>JBOGTX010000902.1:0-7294 GCA_050695695.1 Chloroflexota bacterium | reverse complement strand
GGATGAAGGAGTGGCTTGCCGACTGGGAGCGTCGCGGCTGGAAGACCGCGGCCGGGCAGCCAGTGAAAAACTTGGACCTCTGGCAGCAGCTCGATAGCTTGAGCCGCGGTCGGCAGGTCGAATGGCGGTGGATCAAGGGCCACGCCGGCCACCCCGAGAACGAGCGCTGCGACACGGTGGCGGCGGCGGCGGCGCGCCGGGCCGCCCGCGCTCGGCCATCCTGAAAAGACGTTAACACGGTTCTCATTGACGCCCCTCTGCCGAACGCATATTCTAGGAGTCACGAACGAACGTTCGGCAGAAGCCGAGCACAGGGGAGTCAGATGAGCCAGTTGTTGGGCCAGGTCGGCGACGCGCTGCCAATCCTCCACGCCGGACATCCGATCTGGTACCGTGGCCAGCTTCGTGCGGTCGCCATTGGCGACGAAGTCTATTCCGTGGGATGGGTCGAGCCGAGAGACCGGTCGGTCATTCGGGCGCTTGCCCTGGCGGTGAGCGAGGCGCCGTACTTCACCTCCGACCAGCAACTGAGCTTCGCCGCGTACTACCTGTTGCCCGAAGCGCGCTGGGATGACCTGCACGGCTTGCCTGACGAGCTGGTCGCCCTCCAGACCGGGCTGCCGCTCGACCTGATCGAGCGTCGCCGGGTCCTGCCGCGGGTCGAGCCCATCGGCGCGGGTGAGGAACCGGAGGCGGTCTGCGCGTAGGCAGCCAGGATGCTCGTGCCCGAGGCCCTCGTGGTGATACAATATTCTCGTGGATGATAACGTCACCCATCGGGCGCGGCGTCGCGCCCCGAATTTCACCTCAATGGCGAGGAGAGATGGCTCCATGAGCACGACACGGTCAAACGTCACTCCAACCACCGAGAATGCCTTCGACGTCGCGCGCCGGCAATTCGACATCGCCGCCGATCTTCTCCACCTCGACCCCAATCTTCGCGAGATTCTCCGTCAGTGTAAGCGCGAGCTGACCGTCAATTTTCCAGTCAAGCTGGACGACGGCAGCATTCGCGTTTTCCAGGGGTACCGTGTTCAGCACAACATCGCCCGTGGACCGGCCAAGGGTGGCCTGCGCTTCCATCCCTCGGTTTCGCTCGACGACGTTCGAGCGCTTGCCATGTGGATGACCTGGAAGTGCGCCGTCGTCGGGATCCCGTTCGGCGGGGCCAAGGGCGGGGTGATTTGCGATCCGAAGCAGCTCTCGACCGGCGAGCTGGAGAATCTGACCCGACGGTTTGCCACCGAGATCAGCCTTTTGATCGGGCCAGATCGCGACATTCCGGCCCCCGACGTGAACACCTCGCCGCAGATCATGGCGTGGTTCATGGATACCTACTCGATGGCGGTGGGCCACTCGGTTCCGGCGGTGGTCACCGGTAAGCCGCAAAGCGTCGGTGGGTCCGAGGGACGTCTCGAAGCGACCGCGCGAGGCGCGGTGGACGTGATCGTGGAGCTAGCCGAGCAGCGCCGGTTTTGCTTGAATGGTGCCCGCGTCGTCATCCAGGGATTTGGTAACGTCGGTGCGCCGCTGGCCAGTTTTCTCCAGCAGTTGGGGTGTCGAATCGTCGGGGTCGGGGAAGAGAACGGAGCGATTTACAACCCGCGCGGCCTGGATGCATCCCGGCTCCGTTTGTACAAGCGCGAGACCGGCTCGATCGTTGACTTCTCCGGCTGCGACCCGGTCGACGCGCTGGGCTTGCTCGAGCTACCCTGTGAGGTTCTGGTGCCGGCCGCGATCGAGGGGCAGATCACCCAACGCAACGCGGACCGAATCAGAGCGAAGTGGGTGGTGGAGGCCGCGAACGGCCCGACGACCCCCGAGGCGGATGCCATCCTTGGCGAGCGGGGCGTCTTGATCGTTCCAGACATCCTCTGCAACGCCGGCGGAGTGACCGTGTCCTACTTCGAGTGGGTGCAAGACCTCCAGTCGTTCTTCTGGGACGAGGACGAGGTCAACCAGCGGCTCAAGAAAGTCATGTCGCGCGCCTTCCAGAGTGTGACGCGCACCGCCGAGGATCATAGCGTCAGCCTGCGCACCGCCGCCCACATGCTGGCGATCTCGCGGGTTGCCGAGGCCACCCGCGCCCGGGGCATCTTCCCGTAGCTAACCCGGTTGAAGGGAATGACACAATTCGATGGAGGAATCGCGTTGGATCTGAGCTTTTCCACCAGCGCCGGGACCGAGCGGTCCTGGACCCTCGAGGCGATGGCCGAGTGGGCGGCATTGCACGAGTTCGATTGCGTTCGCCTGGCGGCGGCCGGCGACGCGGATCCCGAGCGCGTCCTTGCCGAGGGACCGGATCGAATCAAGAGTACCCTGGCCGGCCATGGTCTCTACCTGGCCGCGCTCCAGGCGGGGAGCTCGACCGGCGCGCCCTTGCAGGAGGACGCCGCGCGCATGGACCGCAACCAGGAGCGCATGCTGCGCGTCATCGACGCCGCGGCGGCGCTTGGCACGCCGATCGTCGTTACCAACACCGGCAGCCCCTATCGCTGGCACTTCTACGGCATGCCATCGTCGCCCCCGGGCAACCCGACCGATCACGTTGATGAGGTGATCGCGCTGTTCAAGGAGCGATTCACCCCGCTGGTGCGCCGGGCCGAGGAGAAGGGCGTGAAGATCGCGCTGGACACCGCGGTGCGCATGGGCAACATCGCCTGCGTTCCGGAGATGTGGGAGCGCTGCCTCGCGGCGATTCCGTCCGACCACCTCGGACTTTCCTGCGATCCCAGTCACCTGCTCTGGCTGCACGTCACGCCAGTCGAGGACGCGATTCGCCTCTTCCCGGGCAAGTGGTACTACGCCGACGTGAAGGACTGTGAGATCAGTCAGCAGATGCTCTTTCGCCAGGGAATCATCGGCAACTGGTGGTGGCAGTACCGCGTGCCGGGGCGCGGCCAGCTCAACTGGGGAACGATCATCGGCGCGCTGAGCGAGTGTGGCTACGACTACGTGATGTGTGTCGAGAACGAGGACCGCGGCGTGCCGGGCCTCGAAGGCTTCGACATCGGCCGGCGGCACCTCGCGCAGTTCCTACCCGACAAGCGCAAGCGCTGGAGCGGACGCCAGCCGCCCGAATACGGTGGCGGGTTGAAGACGCCCTGGCGCCCCTGATCGCGACCTCCTGCCGCGCATCCGCCAGGCGAACCGGCAAGGCGCGGGAGATCTCGGCGGCCACGGCCGTTGCGAGCGGACCTACCGGATGGCCGTTGGTCTCCAGGTTAGCTCGTCGTGTGGTGCTTCCGTTACCTCACGCGGCTGTCGCCAGCGCCGAAGATAGCCTCGGGCGGTCATCGTCGATGAGCGAGTTGACCATTGGCGACCTGGAAGATACGACGAAAGTTCCGCGGCGGACGATTTACTTCTACGTCCAGCAGGGGATCTTACCACCTCCGACCGGCGCCGGTCTAGCCGCCCGCTATCACGAGGCGCACCTGCTCCGGCTGCGGGCGATTCCGCGCTTGCGGGCGCTGGGCTGGCGGCTCGACCAGATTCGGGAATTCTTCCAACGAGGCTCGGAGGCCGATCTGACTGGCGCTCTCGACGAACGCGCGAGTTTGATGGCCTGCCGCTCTCCTGGAAAGCTTGCCTTCTCGTCTAGATCGCAAGCTCTCCTAGCTCGATCCCCTTCGACTGGCGGCCAGGCGACTGAGCAGCTCCACGCAGTGGTCGAAGGCGATTCGATCGGGCAGGGCGGAGAGTGGAAACCACCGCAGGGCCGCGGCATCGTCGGCGGGATGAGGATCGCCGCCGATCACCCGCGCGAGGTAATACAGGTTCAGGGTGCGGTCGTCGGAGTCGCCGTAGCGATCCATCAGAATCGCGAATGGCGGGTCGGCGACCTCGACCAGCAGGCCAGTTTCCTCGAGCGCCTCACGGCGCGCTCCGTCGGCGGGGTGCTCGCCGAGCTCGAGGAATCCGCCCGGAATGTCCCAGTATCCCTTGAATGGCTCGACGGCGCGCTCGACCAGCAGGATCCGGTCGCCGCGCAGGATCAAGGCGCCGGCCGCCGGTTTCGAGTTATGATAGTGTGTCGCCCCGCAGTTGGCGCAAACGCGCGGCGTCCCCGGTTCGTTGGGCGGGACCGGCAGCGGCACGGCGCAATTCGGGCAATAGGTAAAGGCGGGCATCTTGGCTAGCAGCTCCCCCGGTCGCGCCTCCCAGCCTGGCGGTTCGATCGACATCATTCTTTTCGATCTAGACGGGACCTTGATCGACACGACCGATTTGATCTCACGATCATACCAGCACGCACTCACGTCGGTGCTGGGCCAGCCAATGGCCCCTGACGAGCTGTTCCTCGGTTATGGACAACCTCTTCCCGAGGCATTCGGCTCGATCCTCGCGCATCGCAGGGAATCTCCGGTTGGGAGCACGGACGCCACGCTGGTCGATCGGCTGATCGCCAGCTACCGTGAGTTCAACGTCGCTAACCACGACCTGCTCGCCCGGGAGTTCCCCGGCGTGCGCACCATCCTGGGGGAATTGGGTCGCCGGGGCTACGTCCTGGGACTGGTCACCTCGAAGGGCCGCGAGATCGCGACCCGCGGCTTGCGCCTCCTCGACCTGACTGGCGTCTTTCACTCCCTGGTTTTCATGGAGGACTCCGCGCGTCACAAGCCGCATCCCGACCCGATCTGGGTTGCCCTGGATCGTTTGGGAGCGCGAGACCGGCCCCGGTGTGCCCTTTATGTCGGCGACAGCACCCACGACCTTCGGGCCGGTCGAGCCGCCGGCGTTCGAACCGCCGGCGCGCTCTGGGGACCGTTTCCACCGGAAAGCCTGGCCGCGGAAGAGCCAGACTATTTGCTGCGCGCTCCGGACGACTTACTTGACCTTCTGGCCAAACGCTAGGATTCGAGGGGCGGCAGGCTCGCCAACGATTCGAGTCCGAAGCGTTGGAGGAACTCGGTCGTGGTGCCGTAGAGGACCGGCCGCCCGATACCCGTGGCTCGCCCCACCTCCTGAACCAATTCCTGAGCGATCAGGGAGCGGAGCGCGCGCTCGCAACTCACGCCACGAATCTCTTCGATCTGGAGTCGATGGACCGGTTGCCGGTACGCGACAATCGCCAGCGTTTCCAGCGCGGCCGATGAGAGCTTGCCCGAGGTCTGAATCCGGAGAAACTTTTCGACCTGCCGCGCGTCGTCCGGAGCGCTCACCAACTGAAGGCCCTCGGCGCTCCGCTGGAGGCGGAGGCCTCGGGATGCGAGCTCCTCGGCCAGCGCGCGCGCTGCCTGTTCCAGGTCGGGCACCTCGCAGTCGAGGGCGGCGCGCAATCGGTCCAGCGGCGCTGGCTCCGCGGAGACGAAGAGCACGGCCTCGAGGGCCCGCGTCAGATCAGTCAACCTCGAGACTTCGCTTGCACTCAACGTCGCGACCCTCCCCGGAAAGCATACCAGGCCGCTTCTTCCCGCGCTACCGGACGGGCGATTGGGTGATGGTTGGGCGGCGCGGAACATTGGCGATCTGCCCCGGACCGTGGACCGTGCCGCGTCGCTTGACCGCGAGCCGGGCCTTGGTTAGCATGGGATCGCGGACGTGCGGCAAGCCTCTGGAGGATGGAATGGCGGCGGCGTATCAAGTCTACTCGATGTACCTGTGGGCCGCGCTCGTCGCGCTGTTCCTGGTTCTGGCAATCTGGGTAATTACCATCCAGGCGCGCCTGAACCAGCTGATCCACGGCTACACCCGCCTGGTCGACGACTCCGAGGATGGCACGCTCCAGGACGCGCTGACCCGCTACGTCGAGCGCCTCGACGCAACGACCGGGCAGGTCGAAGCGCTCGACAAGCTCTGTCACTCCATCGACGCGAACGTCGGGCACGCGATCCAGCGGATCGGGGTCGTTCGCTTCAACCCCTTCGCGGACACCGGAAGCGATCAAAGCTTCGCGGTGGCACTCCTCGACTTGAACGGCACCGGAATCGTCTTCAGCTCGCTCTTCAGTCGAACGAGCACGCGGATCTTCGCGAAGCCAGTGGTCGATGGAAAGAGCACCCACGCGCTCACCGAAGAAGAGCAAGAGGCGATCGAGCAGGCAATGACCAGTACTCACACCGACCTGATCGGCCAGGAAGCCGGTTAGCCAGCGTCGGTGCGGCGACCGTGGCGGAGGATCGCACGCTCAGCTCACCAGGATCTGCTCTTGAATGGCGCATCCGCCAAGTTCGAAACGGATCGCGGCCGTCGAACCTTGCGGATGCGCCGCTTCACGCTTGCCAAATGAGGTAGCGTCGCGGACCGGCCGGCCCCAGAACCGATTCAGGCCTCGCGCGATTCGATCCAACGAACCATCGCGACCTGAGGATCGGCGCGGGAAGCTTCATAGTGGACGACGACGTGGTCGCCGCGCTTGTGCCCTGAGCTCAGCGCGTTGACGCTCTGGTGAAATACGAGGTCGGCTCGCGAATCCAGCTTGAACTCGATCCGCGGCTCCCCGCTTCCGTTGGCCGATGGCTTGCCAATTTGGACGATGTGACCCTCGATGGTTAGCTCGGGCGCGTTATCCCGATGGAGGATCTGACGAAGTGAACCGAACATTGCGTAGACGCTCCCTCATACGTGGTCTCTAGTCCCACCGTGAGGATCGACAGTTGGGGCTGTCTTCGTGGCTTCCTCTGAAGAACTTGATCCTCGATCCACTACGTCTATCGTACGAGCATCGTGAGAGCGTCGTCAATATTCGGGCGGAAGCCCGATGGCCCGATCGAGGCTAGTCCCCGACTGGGGTCAAGCCATCGTTCTGGCCGGGAGGCGCGCTGTAGATGAACAGGAATTGAACGGCCATGCTGCCAAGCGCTTCCCAAGAGTGTGCGCTGGCCTGACCGGCCGGATAATAGAGGGCAGTGTCGGCCGTGATGACGACGCTGTTCCCGTGTTGATCGTACACTCGCGCCGAGCCGGCGAGCACGTATTCGAAGGTATCGACCTGGTGAAAGTGCATGCGGGTGCGCGAGCCGGGGTCGATCGAGACGACGCTCACGACGAAGCCGTTGGTCGGGGTAAGGTGATTGCAAACGGTTTCGGCGCGGGTGCCGGGAAAGCGAATCTCGCGCGGGACTCGCCCGGTGGGCGGGATGACGGTGAGACCTTGCAGGGACATCTGTCCTCCGTGTGCCGGATTGGCGCCGATACGATAGCCCATTTCCGGGCCTGGCGCAAGTTCGTGCGCCACCGCGTTCCTCCAGTGGCTATAATGAGGGGAATCTACCGGGAGGGAGCGCGTCCATGGGCGAGCCGCCCTGTTATGCCCATCTCCTCGACGATGCGGGCCATCTGCCGGAGCCGC
>JBOGTX010000901.1:0-2338 GCA_050695695.1 Chloroflexota bacterium | reverse complement strand
GGATCAAGCAATCCCGAACCTGATCCACCCCGATTTTGGGGCGGGCGCCGAGAATGCGTTCATCACAGAGGCACGGAGGAGGCACAGAGAGCGCGGAGACTGTCTTATTGTTTCCTACTCTGTGCCTTCCGTGTTTTCTCAGCGTCTCTGTGACGAACGCATCCTGGCAAGTGGCGAAAGACAAAGCTCGCCTACTCCTCCAGATAGTGGACCCACGGCCGCGGCTGGGTACGCGAGCCGGGCGGGGCGATCGGGTAGCCAAGGTAGAGAAAGCTGACGATCTCGTCGGTCGGCTCGAGGCCCAGCGCCTCCTTCACCGTGGCGGAGACGCTCGGATCGACCATCGCCGCGCCGGACCTCCAGGCTGACGCCAGGCCGGCCGCGGTGGCGCCGAGCTGGATGTTCTGCACCCCGGCCGCGACGGCGTGCTTGTTCTCGAAGTGCTTGACCGGGTCAGCGTCGCCGGCCGACGCCACCGCGATCACCGCCGGAGCGCGCAGAAACTGGGTCCGCTGCCGCTCGACGAAGCTCTCCTTCGCGTCCGGCTGCGCGGCGAGCGCCCGCGCCGCGATCTCGCCCAGCCGCGCTCGCGCCGGGCCAGTGAGCACGACGAAGCGCCAGGGGTTGGTCCGGTAATGGTTCGGCGCCGAGATCGCCAGCTCGACCAATTCGTCGATCAGCTCGCGCGGCACCGGCCGCTCGAGGTCCACGTTCAGGTTCGAGCGGCGCGTCCGGATCGTCTCCGCCACCGCCGCCCAGTTGGTCCCATTGACCCAGGTCTTTTCGTCAATCATCGGGCATGCTCCTTCGTGGAGAGTCTCATGCGTTAAGCAATGAGCTCGATTTAGCTACCATCCAGCCGGCTGTAGGGGCGGTTCACGAATCGCCCCTACCCAGAGGTCGAACGGTCGCGTCCAGCCGCCCGTAACGGATGTTCTCGTGCACGGAGTCAGCGAAAAGGTAGGTGTCCTGGAGGACGATCCCGAGCTGGCGACGCAGATCCTCCTTCTTGATCCGGCGAACGTCCTGGCCGTCGATGCGGACCGCGCCCTGATCGATCTCGTAGAACCGGATCAGCAGATTCACGATCGTCGCCTTGCCGGCGCCGGTCGGTCCGACCAGGGCGACGGTCTGGCCCGGCGTCGCGTGCAGGCTGACGTCCTTCAGGACCGGCGTGCCCGGTTCGTAGGCGAAGCTCACCCGGTCGAAGACGACGTCGCCCATTGATCTCGGCGAGCGGACGCGCGTTTGGCGAGTCGACCTCCGGCGGCTCGTCGATCACCTGGAAGACCCGTTCGGCGCCGGCCACCGCCGCCTGGATCGTATTGTACAGGTTCGCGATGTCGTTTAGCGGTCGCCCGAATTGCCGCGAGTAGCCGATGAAGCTCGCGATCGTGCCGATGGTCGCCAGCCCCTGGAGCGCCAGCCGCCGACGCCGGCGGCGACCGCCAGTCCAAGGTTGCTGACGACGTTCCTGAGCGGACCGACGAAGCCAGCGAAGATCTGGGCCCGGGTCGCGGCCTGGCGCAGCTCGCGGTTGGCGAGATCGAACTCGCCGATCACGGCTGGCTTGCGGCGATAGGCTTTGACCACTCGCTGGCCGGTGACCGTTTCCTCGATCAGGCCGTTGAGCTTGCCGAGCGTGGCCTGCTGGGCGCGAAAGCCCTCGCGTGTGCGCGGCGCCACCCAGCGATTGATCGCGACGGTGAGCAGCGAGATCGTCGTCACGCTGACGACGGTCAGGCGGGGGTTGAGCACGAGCATGGCCGCCGCGACGCCGACCATGCTCAGGACGTCGGAGACCAGTTGGGTCAAGCTGTCGTTTAGCACCAGGCTCACGTTCTCGACGTCGTTCGTCAGACAGCTCATCAGGTCGCCGTCGGCGCGCTGGCCGAAGGTGCGCAGCGGAAGCGTCTGCAGCTTCGCGAACAGGTCGTTCTGCAGATCCCGCACCGTTCGCTGGGACGCGCCGGCCATCACGTAACTCTGGAGGTAGGTGAGGAGCGCGCCGGCGGCGTACACCCCGAGCATCAGCAGGCAGAGTCGTGCCAGGCCGGGTAAGTCGCCCGGGATGATGTCGCGGTCGATCGCCTCGCCGAGTAGGAAGGGTCCGAGCAGGTTCGTGGCCGTGGAGCCGAGGACCAGGACGCCGGTGATCGCCAGTGCCCGGCGCTGCCGGCGCAAATAGCCCCAGATTCGGCCAACCGTACCCCGGGTATCCTTCGCCCGCTCGATCTTGAGGGTCGGCTGCGATCCACCGCCCCGGCCAAAGAGGGACATTGGCTGCGTCGGCTGATTCGCCCGAGTCCTATTCTCCGCCATGCACCACCGCCGCGGC
>JBOGTX010000900.1:0-4314 GCA_050695695.1 Chloroflexota bacterium | reverse complement strand
AATCCAGGTAGTTGTCACAATGGCTCGAGACGAGATCATGCACAAAGTCGTCACCAGTGAACAGATGCGCGCGCTGGAGCGCGACGCCGAGGCGCTTGGCCTGCCCGGTCCGGCGCTGATGGAGAATGCCGGGCGCGCCGTCGCCGACGTGATCCTGGCCCGATTTCGCCCGGACCGCTTCCGTCACGTGCTGGTCATGGTCGGCCCGGGCAACAACGGCGGAGATGGATTGGTCGTCGCGCGCCATCTCCACGATTTTGGCTACGCGGTTCTGGTGTATCTCGTCAATCGCGCGGTTTCCGACGACGCGAAGTTCGCGCTCCTTCGGCAGCGTGGCGTGCCACTCCACGCCGCGACCGACGACCCGGAGCTGTCGACTCTGGCCGGCGCGCTGGCCGGCACCGACTTGATCGTCGATTCGGTGCTCGGAACCGGTCGGGCGCGCCCGATTTCCGGCCACCTGGCGGAGGTGCTCGATCGGATCCGCGGTCGCGGCGCGCGCCAGCCGCTGGTTGCCGTCGATCTCCCCACCGGCGTGAACGCGGATACCGGGCAGGCCGACGCGCACGCGGTGCCGGCTGACCTGACGGTGACGCTGGGCAGCCCCAAGCGCGGGCTGTTCCTGGGCGACGCGGTCGACCTGACCGGCGAGATTGTCGTCGCCGAGATCGGGATCCCCGACGTGGTTGGCGAAACTATCCGGTTAGACTACGCGAGCTCGGCCGCGATCGCCGCCATTCTCCCGGCCCGGCCGCGGGCCAGCCACAAGGGCCTCTTCGGGAGGGTGATCGCGGTGGCTGGATCGGCGCTTTACACCGGCGCCCCGGTTCTCGCGGCGCTTGGGGCGGAGCGAATTGGCGCTGGCCTGGTCACCCTGGCCTGCCCGGCAAGCGTGCGGGCCAGCCTGGCGGGGCAGACCCTCGAGACGACGTTCCTACCCCTCCCCGACGCGGGAAGTGGTGAGCTGGGACCTGGCGCGGTCGAGCCGCTGCTGAGCGCGCTCGCCGAATATACGGCGATCTTGATCGGACCGGGGATCGGGCGCGCTCCAGCCACCAGCGCTTTTCTAGATCTCCTGTTGTTTGGCCTGCGGCAATTTCCCGGATCCGTGGTCTTCGACGCCGATGCCCTGACCCTGCTCAGTCGCCGTGAGCGCTGGTGGGAATCGCTCCCCGGGCGATCGGTTCTGACCCCTCATCCAGGTGAAATGGCGAGACTCGCCGGATCGACGGTAGGCGGAGACCGCATTCAGCAGGCGATGAACGCGGCTGGCCAATGGCGGGTCGTTCTCGTCGCGAAGGGGGCGTACTCGGTGGTAGCCTTCCCGGGCGGCAGCGCGACGGTGTTGCCGTTCGCTAATCCGGCGCTCGCGACCGCGGGAACTGGCGACGTGCTCGCCGGCGCAATTCTTGGATTGTTGGCCCAGGGGCTTTCGCCCGAGCGCGCGGCGCTCGCCGGCGGCTACGTTCACGGAACGGCCGGCGAGCTGTTGGCGCGGCGCTTTGGTCCGAGCGGCGGCCTGGCTAGCGATCTGGCCAACCTGCTTCCGCGGGCGCTGGCCAGGCTTCGTCCGTTGTCACCCCCATGGCGCCGGTGGTACAATCCGGTAAAGTCGGTTGGCTGAACCCCAAGAGTTTGCCCGGAAAGGAGGAAGCGATCAACGACAACATCAATTGGCGGCGTCACCGCACCGCATGTCCCTTTTATCGGGAAGATTGGAACGTCGAGGGCGCCCTGTATCGGTGCATTTGCCTTCTCGACATGCCTCCGGAGACCCGCGAAGAGCAAGACCTCTGTATGAAGAGCCGCGTGAGCTGCTGGCGCTTGAAGAAGCGGGCGGCTAAGCCTGTCGCCAGCAAGGTCTCGTAACCTCGCGCCTGGCGTGAATTGTGCCGTCGATTCCACAGACGGCTGTCCGTGGCTTCCGCGGGCCGGTCTCATCTCACCCGATCTGATTTCCGGTCTGAAGAGGCACCCGTGCGGATTGCGATGGTGGCGCCGCTCTACGAAAGTGTCCCACCGAACGGCTATGGTGGAACCGAACGGGTCGTCGCGAGCCTCACCGACGAGTTGGTCCGACGTGGTCACGAGGTCACGCTTTTCGCGAGCGGCGACTCGCGGACGTCGGCTCACCTGGTGTCAATCTGTCCGGCCGCGTTGCGCCTTGGCCGGAGGCTAGACGATCCGATCGCCTACCACATCTTGCAGTTGGGAACGGTCTATCAGCGGGCCGGCGAGTTCGATCTGATTCATTCGCACTGCGACTTCCGCGCCTTCCCGTTTGCCGGGCTCACCGCGACCCCCACGGTCTCGACCAATCACAACCGTTTGGACTCGCCGGAAAATCGAGCCATGCTCCGGGCCTACCCCGATGCGGCGGTCACGGCGCTGAGCGATAGCCACCGCCGGCAGCTCGTTGGCGGCCGCTGCGTTGGCGTTGCCTACAACGGCATTCCGGTTGCCGATTTCCCATTTCACCGCTCGGCCGGCCGCTATCTCGCCTTCGTTGGGCGACTATCCCCGGAAAAAGGGCCCCTCGATGCCATTTCGGCTGCCGAGCGCTCGGGCATCCCTTTGAAGATCGCCGCGAAGATCAACGAATGGGAGCAGAGCTACTTCGACACCGTTCTGCGGTCGCACCTGCGACCGCCTCGGATCGAGTACGTCGGCGAGCTCGACGAGAAGCGGAAGCGCGACTTGATCGGCGGCGCGTTGGCGGTCCTGTGCCCGTTGCGCTGGCCCGAGCCCTTTGGCCTGGTCATGATCGAGGCGCTGGCGGTCGGTACTCCGGTGCTGGCCTATCCATCCGGAGCCGCGCCAGAGCTCGTCGACGACGGGGTGACTGGCTTTCTCTGCGCGGACGTCGACTCGCTGGTCGACCGGGTGACCCGGGTCCCCGCGATTGACCGCCGCGCCTGCCGAGAATCCGCCGAGCGGAGATTTTCGGTGGGCGCCATGGCTGACGCCTATGAGCGGGCCTATCAAGCCGTCCTCGCCTCGTCCGGGCGCCCTTCGCCCCTTCGCCAGGCCGCGTCCTGAGCGCGTCCGGGCGGCTCTCCCACGCTTTGCCCGATTCTGCTATATTCACCACTGAACTCAGTGCCGAGCCAAGGCGCGATCGCGGGGAAACAACCCCCGACCCTGGGCAAAGAGGAGAGCGCGGATGTCGAACGTTCCTTTTGACGAGACGAAGCTCAACCACGTGCTCGAGGAGGCCGGCATCGACGCCGTCCTCGCCACCAGCCGCCATAACGTGCGCTATCTGACCGGGGGATACTACGATCACTTCCACGCGCTGGCGCCGCGCGGTGGAGCCGGGCAGTACCAGGCGATCGTCGGGATCCCACGTGGGAGGCTGGATTCCACGTTTTACGTCGGGGGCGGCAGCGAAAAGCGGCAGTTGACCGCGTTGCCGATCTGGGTACCGGTGGTCGACGTGAGTGGTGGGCCAACCGCCCAGTCCGCGAAGGTGGCCGCGGGGCTGCTCCGGTCCCGGGTGCCGGAGCACGCCACGATTGGGATCGAGTTCCCATTTACGCCGACGGATAGCTTTCAGGCGCTGCAGCGCGAGCTCCCGCACGCGCGATTCGTCGACGCGACGAGCGCGTTGCACGAGCTACGCGCGGTCAAGACCGCCGAAGAGCTAGCAATTCTGCGGCGGGTGGCCGATGCCGTCTCGGAATCGATCGTCGCCGCCTTCCGAGCGGGCCACGACGGCGTCACCACCCACGATTTGTCGGCGGTCGTCGCCCATCAGATGGCCGATCGCGGTCTGGAGTTCCTCTGGTCGTTTACCTGCGCCGGTCCGAGCTACCTCCGCGCGCCTTCGACCATGACCTGGAACCGGGGGCAGGTGCTCCACCTCGACTGCGGCGGGGAGATCGGCGACTGGCTGGCCGACATCTGTCGGATGGGGAGCCGCGGCGAGCCATCGCAACTGGCGAAAGAACTGCACGCCGAGTGCCTCGAGCTTCAAGACGAGATTCGCCGTTCCATCCGGCCGGGCACGTCGTACGGCGAGCTGGCATCCGAGGGACAAGCCGCGCTGCGCCGGCTGCCCCACGCCGAGATCGGACGGTTCGTCGCGCACGGGATTGGCATGGTTTCGCACGAGCAGCCGATGATCGCCGCCGAAAGCAAGCGTCCGCTGGAGGCCGGAATGGTCCTCTCAGTTGAGACCGAATTCCTCGATCCTTCGGTCGGTCACGTCAAGATCGAGGACGTCGTCGCGGTGACGCCAGATGGCTACGAGGGTCTGGGGGATCTTGGCCGCGACTGGCAGATCAGTGAGTAGAGTTTCGATCAAGACCAGGC
>JBOGTX010000899.1:0-3707 GCA_050695695.1 Chloroflexota bacterium | reverse complement strand
CCTGGTGAGTGGCAACGCCGACGTCGACGAAGTCGCTCAGCGCGTCGGCGCGGACGCGTATCTCGCCAAGCCGTTCTCCTGGAATGGCGTGCTTGGCGTGCTGCGACGCGCTCTGGCTCCGGTCGGGGCCAGCTAAGCCCGTCACTCGCGACGACCGCGCGGCGGATGAACGATTCGCCCGCCGCGCGGTCGTCGCCCCTTCGCCTGGACTCAAGGCGACTACTTTGAGTGGCGTTTCCCCGCCGGGGATCGTACAATTCTCCTGATGAACGCGCGATCTCCCATGCCCATCCGGTCGCCGGCCGAGCGCCGGTCGTCACTGGTCGGGCTCACGACGAACGATTTACTGGCGCTTTTCGAGTCCTGGGGCGAGCCTGGCTACCGCGCCCGCCAGGTCGCGCGGTGGCTCTACCAGCGATGCGTCTTCGACCCGCGCGAGATGGCGGACCTGCCGCTCCGGCTGCGCGAGCGCCTCGCCGCCGAGACCGGGCCGTTCCCGCTCGAGCTCGAGACCGAGCGTGCGGCCGACGCCGGCCTGACCCGTAAGGCGCTCTTCCGGCTGGCCGATGGCGGCCGGATCGAGAGCGTGCTGATGCGCTACCCGGCGAGCGACCGCTCGCGGGCGCGTCGGACCGTCTGCGTGTCTTCGCAGGCGGGTTGCGCCGTTGGCTGCCCCTTCTGCGCGACGGGCCTGCTCGGGCTCAAGCGAAACCTCACCGCGGCCGAGATCGTCGGGCAGGTGTTGCATTTCTCGCGACGCCTTCGCGAGCTCGAAGGCGATGACGCCCGGGTGACCAACGTCGTGCTCATGGGCGAAGGCGAGCCGCTCGCGAACTTCCGCGAGGTCTGGCAGGCGGTGGAGCTGCTGAACGCCCCGGATGCGGTTGGCCTGGGGGCGCGCCGGGTGACGATCTCGACCTCAGGGCTCGCGCCTCGGATTCGCGAGCTCGCGACCCGACCGCTGCAGGTTGGCCTGGCCATCTCGCTGCACGCTCCGACCGACGACCTGCGCGATCGATTGGTGCCGGTCAATCGCAAGTACAAGATCGCCGAGGTGGTGGACGCGTGTCGGGAATACGCCGCCGCGACCCGGCGACGGGTGTCGTTCGAATACGCGATGATGCGCGACGTGAACGATCGTCCCGAGCAGGCAGAGCAGGTTGCCGACTTACTGACTGGCATGCTCGCGCACGTGAATTTGATTCCGCTGAACCACGTGGAGGGCAGCCCCTTCGAGCCGACTCCCTGGTCGGGGATCCTCCGGTTCCAGCGAACGATTCAGGAGCGGGGCATCTCCTGCACCGTGCGCACCGAGCGGGGCGACGAGATCAGCGGCGCCTGCGGGCAGCTTCACGCGCGGGTTGGCTAAAGCGCGAGCGACGATGACCTCATATGCCTGCCCGAGGTTGACCTCGAAGCGCCACTCCCCGCGGGCCGAATCGTCTTCAACCGGCACCCGAGCGCCATGCGCGTCGAAGACCTGGATCCGAACCGGTCGGTCCGCGCGAACAACCGCGATGAGGCTGATGACCCTCCCCGGCGCCCCCCTTGCTAGATTCTCACTCCTCGATTCTATCTCCTCCGTCGCCGCCACCTCGTAGCGAATATCGAAGCGCAGACCGCGGTAGGGAAGGGCGGCGAAGCCGAAGCGGCGGCCGGGAACCAGGAAGTCGGCCGGCAGGTTGGGCACGAGGGTGAAGGCGAGCCGGGTGGGATCGGCGCCATCCAGAAAGCCGAAGATCTGGCGCACCCAGAGCGAGGTCGTCGTCGCGCCCCAGCCGTAGCCGTCCGAGCCATCGAAGTCGGCGGGATCGAGCGGCCAGAACTCTGACGCGGTGCCGGGCATCGGGCGAGGGGCCGCCTCGAGCGAGCGTCGGTCGTTCAGACGGTAGACCCGTTCGACGATCCGCCGGGCGAAGCGGCCGGCGACGTCGTGCCAACCGGCGATCGTCGCCGCCTCGGCCACCACGTAGCTCCAGGATGGCCAGAGGCACCAGGGCGGCGCGTCGTAGAAGCCGATCTCGGCCCGTAAGCGTGCCAATTGCTCGGCGGTCGCCAGGCCGGCGACAACTGGCGTCAGGCTGAGCGCCGAGAACCGGACCGGGTCGGTCTGCCAGTAGCTCGGGTCGCCGGGCGCGTCGAGAAACCGGTTGGCGCGCTTGTCCCAGTCGCGGTAGCGGCCGGTGACCGGGTCCCAGAGGGCCTGGGTCCGTTGGGCGTAGTCGTCGGCGATCGCCGCCCACCGCGCCTCGCCGGTGGCATCGCCGAGCTCGTGGGCGAAGCGAGCCAGGATCGCCGCGGCGTGGCTGAGCGAGGCCTGGAGCTCGACCGGCCGGACGAAGCGCGAGACGACCTGATCGCCGGAGCCGGCCGGGTCGAGGCGCGGCGTGCAGTCCTCGCCGGCCTCCCAGGTACACTGGTAGACGACCCAGCCCCCCGCGTCGGTGCGCTCGCGTCGCCAGAAGTCGAGATAGGCTGCCAGGCGCGGAAAGACGTCGGCCAGCCAGGCGCGATCGAGGGTTCGGCAGTAGAGCAGCCAGAGGTTATGAAACGGCAGGCACCAGGCGGGCGACGTGCCGCAGACCTCGCCGTCGCGCGCCACCATGTTCGGCTCGCCGCCCTGAAAGACGCAGGGGACGTTTGGCGCGGGCGCGTCGACCAGCAGGGTGCGCGCCGCCTGGAGGGCGAGCTCGGGCGCCGCGTAGCTCAGCCGCGCCAGGTCGAGGGTGCCTTCCGCGAGGACGACCCGTGGCCAGGAGATCATCCAGGAGGGCCAGGGTCCGTGGAAGCCGCCCCCGGCCGGAAAGAGGCAGGCGCGGGTCGTCTCGAGATCGTAGACCCAGCCGCGCCGCCACTCGTCGGGCCAGTCGCCGACCGGCCGGGCCGCGTCCCGGTAGAAAGCATCGTCGGCCGCCCGTTTTTCGGCGCACACCGCGCCGACCCGGCCGAGCAGCGTTCGCGCCCGCTGGGCGGAGCCTGCTCCGCGGGTCAACGCCGCCGTTTGGCGAAGGCGCTCGCCCGGTCCCAGGCTGCACCGAATGGTGTAGCCGGCCGACACCCTCGGATCAGTGGGCGGCGCGGGCGCGAGGGCGGCGACCTCATCGGGGGTGAGCGGTGCCGCCTCGTCGCCAGCGGCGAAGCCGAATTCGCTCGCCGAACGCGCGTCGCGAAACGTCCAGCCAGCCGGGTCGGGCCGAACGAGCCAGCCGAGGTCCTTCCCGCCGACTCGACCAAGGAGAAACAGCTCGACCGTTTCGGGAAGCGCGCCGAGGTTTTCCAGGGTCAGCTCGCCGACCAGGGCGTCGCGCTCGGCCAGCGCGAAGGTCAGGCGGGCGACGGTTTGATCCAGCCGCCAGTCGTAGCTGAAGAGCAGACTGGAGTGGTGGCGCGATCGGTAGCCCAGGCGGGCGAAATCGGCCCTGGTCCGGTAGAGGCGGCCGGCCCAGCGGACCAGCAGGACAATCGCCGCCTCGCGCTCGACCGAGCGGGCGGTGGGCTCGACCCAGCCGAAGCCAAGCGCGTCGTCGGTCGAGCGAATCAGCCCGGCCTCGGTCTCCGACCAGGAGCGTGCCCGGTGGTAGGGATTCGCCAGATAGCCAAATGGCGTGTAGTCGTCGGCAGGAAACGTCACCTCGACCTCCCGGTCTTCAGCTTTAACGATACTATAATGCGCCGGGGCCGATCGTGGGTCAGCGAAGGTCAGGCAA
>JBOGTX010000898.1:0-2466 GCA_050695695.1 Chloroflexota bacterium | reverse complement strand
CCAGGCATCGAACAGCCGCTCGTGGTCGGAGATGACCGGCTCGAGGTGGCGCATGACGTCCATCCAGACGTTCAGTTGACTCAAAGTTGGCGCTCCTCCCCGCATTGAATCGCGCGCGCGTTCCGTTTGGCGCGCGGACATTTGCTAATCGGCCGTGAACTCGGTCAGCACATCCCACACCTCATCCGAGATCGTGTTCAGCACGTAGTAGGTGAACCGGGTGAGACCCGCGTCCACCATTGCCTGGAACAGGTGGCGGAGCTCCTGGGGGCTGAGCCAGATGCCTTCGTGCTCCTGGCCGATGAAGGGCGAGATCCTTGCCGGGTCGCCGACCCGCAGGAGCATCTTCCGCGACTCGCGGTAGACGATCTCGTCGAAGAACGACTTCGGGGCCGGACCCTCGAAGTCGGCGATTCCGTAGTCGACGGGAAGCTGGACGCCAAGCAGTCGAAAGATGAGCGCCTCGATCCGCGCCCGGTCGAGCTCCGGATTCCATTCCCCCAACGTACGGGCGTAGCGATCGAGCGTCCCCCGGAAGCCGTCGAAGCCGTGCATCCAGAGATAGTGCTTCGATTGGAGGAAATCGGCGAGCTGACTCAGCCGGCGAAAGTTCACCCCCTGGATCGTCGCGAAGCAGGGAAGGCGCGGGCAGATGCCGTACTCCAATCTCGGGTCGATCGCCTTGATCGCGCGGGAATGGCCGCCGATCTGCTGATCGACCACCGCCGTCTTGAACCGGAGCAGGTCGAGCAGCGCCGGATCCTCGATTAGCAGATCGATCGCGTCGAAGACACCCTGTTCGGCGTCCAGGAACAGATCGACCTGAGCTGGCGTGAGCCCCTGGAGCAGCCGCTGGGTTCGGTCCGACGCCGCCTGCATCTGATCGAGGCGCACGCCCAGGCGGCTGGCGATGTCCTGGTGCTCCTGGTCGGTCGGCAGGGGCGCGAAGAGCTGGCCACCGTGCTGGAAGCCGGACGTGATCTCGTAGCCAAAGCCGGGCCCGTCGGTTACGAAGCCGGCGAGGGAAGGATAATGAAGGCAAAAGTCTCGGTAACGGGCGGCCACGTAGTCCCAGAGGTGGACGCGTCGCGCTTCATCCGAGGTCCAGGTCGCGGGGCCATCCGGACCGGCGCCGATGTAGCCGAAATAATAGACTCGAAAGCCTCGTGTCGAGAGCTGCTCGATCAACGTCGCGAGCCGCGCGGCCTTGTCCACCAGGTGAGGCGCCAGCTCCGGCGGCGTGGCGCCAAGGCCGGCGTAGAGGTCCGGAGTCGCCGCGAACGGCGGGGCAACGCTGCGACCCCGCGGCGACGCCGCGAAAAAACGATCGACGAACCGTCCCCGGGACGTCAGGTTCAGGAGAAGCCGGGCATCGGACTCGTCGCTTCGTTCGTCGTAGAGACGCCCCCAGGCAAAGAGGAGGTCTCGCACGCCTCCCTCGAGGAGCTCCGTCTGGATACGCTCGTCGTCAAGGAAGTCGAAAGGGGGAAAGACGAACATGAGTGGCCGCAGTCGCTGCACGGGTATCCTCCATCGTTGAGTGCGTCGGCACGGGGAAGTATAACCATGAGCTGCCGGTTGAACAACGTCAGGGCAACGAATCCACGGATTTCCGCTGGAGGAGCGCGACCTCGGAGAGCGGGTCTGGACATCAAGCCGACATTACGGGGGTCTCCGTGTTTTGGCATCGAAAAATCTAGGCTGCCACGTCCACGACGATGGCCTGGGGGTGTTCAAGCTCTTCAGGGACCGGCTCGCCGCGCGCCCGAAGTGTTTGCAGGTAAAGGCCGATCGCCTCCTGGGCGTTCTGGATCGCCTCAGCGAGGGTGTCGCCGATGGAGTGACAGCCCGGTAGCGCGGGCACATCGACGACGTACGCGCCCTCCTCCGGCGTCACAAGAATCGTGTAGCGTCGCATCAGAGCAGCCTCCTCAGGTCATCCGCCGTGAGAGCGGCATCCTTGAGAATCTTCCCAGTCAACCCGGTTGGCAGATCCTTCCCCTTGTGCAGCGGGACCACGACGACACCGGGCTTGATCGCGTGAACAAGGATAACCTGCGAGCCGCCCTGCCGGTCCTCTCGCCAGCCATCCTTGCGGAGCGCCCGAAGCACCTCGCGCGCGGTGATCCGCGGCAGCTACGGACTCACGATCGCCTCTCGCCTGCTGTGAAGGCCCCGACTGATGTCCTCGAAAATCCACGCGGCGGCGGCACGAAGGTCACCGACCGTCATTCGACGTTTTGGCATCAACACGAGAATACCCCATTCGCTCGCCGACCGGGGCATTCTCGTTTCTGGCATCTTGCTTGGTGAAACACGGTACCGAGGAGGGGACTCGAACCCCTATGCCCTCATCGGGCGACGGATTTTAAGTCCTCAAACGAGCGTCTACCATCGTCCAGAACCGTCTAGATTCCCAATCAGGACGCCAAAACCTGCCGCTACAACATCTACGCTAGTCTACCA
>JBOGTX010000897.1:0-1748 GCA_050695695.1 Chloroflexota bacterium | reverse complement strand
GAGCGGGACAGGGTGAGAGAGGTCTCCCCGGCGCCGCCCGCAAAATTCGAGGTGTGTCTTGCTGGTGATCGGATTTACCGATAATATCTCGGATGCCAGGCGCCGCCTTGCCAGGTCGTGATCTCCGTCGGCACCACTTCAATCAGGTAGCGCGGCCGCTCGGCAGTCTGTTTCGCGTAGGTCTGGCCGCGCGCGTCGGCCATGTAGCGCTCGGCCATGCTGGCACCGACGACCCGCCAGCGCTCGCTTTGCCCGGCCAGCCCGATCGGTCCCTCGACGATCGCCGCCGATCCGGTCAGCTGCGCCCGGCGATGGCGCGCGCTCGCCTCGTCGATCACCAGCGAGACCCGGGGATCATCCCGAATGTACGACACCCAGGCCGAGCGTTCGCGTCCGATGAAGTAGATTCGCTGACCGTACCAGACGTACCACAGCGGTATGACGTAGGGCCAACCGTCTGGCTTCAGGCACGCCAAACGGCACAGGTGGGTCTCGCCGAGGAATTCGTCCACTTCTCCCTGGGACAGCGGTCCGCTTCGGTCGGTTGGATTTGCTTCGCTCATCTGGTGCCCTCCCGTGGGCTACGCCAGCTCGCTGCGTTCGTCGATCTTGGCGGCGTCGATCGCGATGCCAAGGCCGGGCGCCGTCGGCAGCGCGATCGACCCGCCGTCCGGCGCCATGATCCCCGTCTGGAAGTGCTGCTTCGATTTCTGCGCCAGGAGCAGGTATTCGGCCATCGGGCAGGTCGCCGGCGATTGGGCGGCGATCACGTTGACGGCGGAGTGGATCGAGTGGCCGTGCGGAATGACGTGGCGCCCGTAGGCCGAGGCAAGGGCGCAGATCTTCACCAGCTCGCTGATTCCGCCGCACCAGTCCGGGTCCGCCTGGATCACATCCACCGCCTCGTTCTGCAGAAGCTGGAGGAATCCCCAGCGGGTATACTCGTGCTCGCCGGTCGCCAGGGGAACCCGGCTGGCCCGCCGAATCGCCGCGAAGTCCCCGATTCGGTCCGGCGGCACCGGCTCCTCGAGCCAGCGTGGTTGAAACTCGGCGATCCGCTCGAGCAGACGGATCGCGTAGGTCAGATCGCAGCCCATCCAGCAGTCGAACATAATCTCGACGTCCGGACCGACCGCGTCGCGGACGGTGCGGGCGAGCGCGACGTTCTTCTCCATGCCCGCCAGGCCGTCGCTCGGCCCGTATCGGAAGAACCACTTCTGCGCCTTGAAGCCCTGCTTCACCACCAACTGGGCCCGCTCGCGCACCAGACCGGGATCGAGCGAGTGACCGAGCATCGACGCGTAGCACTCGATCCGGTCTCGGGTCGGTCCCCCTAGCAGGCGATAGACCGGCAGGTTCAGGATCTTTCCCCGGAGGTCCCAGAGCGCGCAGTCGACCGCGCTGATCGCCATCATCTCGATACCCTTCCGCGCGTGCCGGTCCTGGCGGTAGAGCACGTCCCAGATCCGCTCGTAGGCGAGGGGATCCTGTCCGATGAGATGGGGGGCAAGACGATTGCGGATGATGAACGCGGTCTCCGGAAAGATCGATCCGAACAGCCCGCTGGCGCCGTCGTCGGTCTCGATCTCGACGTACACCGCGTTCGCTCGGGTGGTCGCCTGACGCGAGGGCTGACGGGCCGCGAACTCTGGATAGACGTCCAGCATCCCGACCTGACGCTCTTCGCTTGGCGGGAAGCTGGCCGGGCCCGACACCTGAAAGCAACGGACGTGGGTGATGCGCATGAT
>JBOGTX010000896.1:0-2788 GCA_050695695.1 Chloroflexota bacterium | reverse complement strand
CGCCATCTCCGATGGAGAGGGGCAGGGGGTGAGGCCGCCGGCCCTTCTCCGTCACCCTTCAAAACTGGTTTCATTCTTGCGGCTCCTCCGCCGGTAGAGTGGCCGACGGTGGCCGCGCGGATGGCGTGCCGCCGGCACACCGCGATCGTGCCCTCGGAGGTGCGGCCGTGGGAAACGAGACGGTACGTGGCTTGTTGCGGCAGTATGCCGACTACTTGACGCCCGAGCAGACCGCCGACATCCTGGGCGTCAGCGTCGGAACGGTCTATCGCCACCTCCAGGCGGGCGATCTGGCCGGCTTCCAGCTTGGTCGCCAGTGGCGGATCCCGCCGGACGAGCTCGACAAGTTCCGCCAGCGCTCATCGTCCTGAGCGGTGACCCGGTCAGCCCGCTTCGCGCCCGCCCCCGGCTCCCGACCAACCAGCGCGGCCAACGCCGAGCGTCGATCCTTGCCGGCTGGAGATTCGCTCGTGCTCGGCGAGGAAGTCGCCGGTCGCGGCCCGGGCAGCATTCTGGAATACGCGCCGCCGCGCGCTCCGGCCTTCTTGCAAGGTTTCCGCGCGCTGCGCCACCGCGACTTCCGGCTCTTTTACACTGGACAGCTGATTTCGCTCGTCGGCACCTGGATGCAGGGCCTGGCCCAGAGCTGGCTGGTTCTGGTCCTGACCAATTCCGCGCTCGCGCTCGGCCTCGTCGGAGCGCTGCAATTTCTGCCAGTCCTCCTCTTTTCGGCTTTCGGCGGCGCGCTCGCCGACCGCGCGCCCAAGCGCTGGATCCTGGTCGGGACCCAGTCGGTCGAGATGGTCCTGGCGTTCGTGCTCGCGATCCTGACCCTGACGCGGCTGGTCACCTACGTCGACGTGCTGATCCTGGCGGTCCTGCTTGGGATCAACAGCTCGATCGACATGCCGACCCGCCAGGCTTTCGTCGTGGAGCTGGTCGGGCCGAAGGACCTGATGAACGCGATTGCCCTGAACTCATCGATGTTCAACGCGGCGCGGCTGATCGGCCCGGCGGTGGCCGGCCTGCTGATCGGCGTGGTTGGACTGGCCGGTTGCTTCTTTGTGAACGGCCTGAGCTTTCCGGCGGTCATCGCCGGCCTGCTGCTGATGCGGCCACCCAGTCAGCCAGCGCGCGGCCTCGGGGGCGGCAGAGCGGTCCTGGAGGATCTGCGGGAAGGATTTGGCTACGTCCGCCATACCCGGTCCGTCCTCGGGGTGATTTTGCTGGTCGGCGCGGTCGGGACGTTCGGGTCGAATTTCAACGTCGTGCTGCCAATCCTGGCGCGCAACGTCCTGGGGGTCGGAGCGACCGGCCTTGGCTGGCTGATGGCCGCGATGGGGCTGGGATCGCTGGTCGCGGCACTGGGGATCGCCTATTTTGGCCGCGGTCCCCGACCCCGGATGATCGTCACGGCCGCGATCGCGTTCTCGGTGGTCGAGATCGCGCTGGCGCCGGTGACGACGTACGCTCCGGCCCTCGGCCTGCTCGTCCTGATCGGCGCCGCGTTGGTGACGATCTCCGCGCTCGCGAACACCTACGTTCAGGCGGTGGTCCCGCACCGTTTGCGAGGGCGGGTGATGAGTATCTACACGACAGTCTTCGTGGGCACGACGCCAATCGGCAATACCCTGGCCGGCGCGATCGCCGAGACGACCAATGCCTTCGGGCCGCTCCTCCTCGGCGGAGTGGCGACATTGATCGCGGCGCTGATCGTGGGGATCTGGCTCTGGAACGCGCCGGTCAAGCTCCCGATCCAACGACACGAGCGGGCGAAGGCGGCGTGACCAGCAGGTCCTTCTACCTTCCAGCTTCGCCGTCGAGCCAGAATCCCTTTCCCTTCGCTCGCACCAGCTCTCCGAGCAGGTTGACCGCGGCGTCGAGGGTGGCTCGCGCGGACGGGTCGTCCGGGCCGTGCGCGACGAGATCGATCGGCAGACTCGTCTCGGTGCGGAGCGCGACGTAGGGCTTGATGTAGGTCCGTGGAAAGGTTTCCATGACCTTCTGGACGTGAGGAGAGACCTCCGACTCGAACATCGTCACCCAGACGCGGCTGGCGGCGGTGGTCGATCGGAAGATGTTCTTCAGGATAGCGTTCAGGTGAGCGTTCCAGAGCGCCTGCATCTCCTTGGGTGGGCCGGGCATGCTGTAGAAGGTGGCCGAGCCCGCGGGAAGCGCGATCAGGGGTGCCCAGCCGGCGGGATTCTGGTAGACCTCGGCACCGACCGGCGCCGTCGCCATCTTCCGCAGGCTTGGCGTCAGGTGACTGGCGTCGGGGAGGTTGCGACGTTGGACGAAGCTCTCGATGGTTGGCGGGTGGATGTGCTGGTCGACCCCCAGGAGGCGGCAGATGCAATCCAGGGTGCGATCGTCGGGCGTGGGACCGAGGCCGCCGGTGGTGATCAGGATGTCGGTGCCGCGGGACAGCGACTCGTCGAACGCGCGGATGACCTCGTCGTCGTCATCGGGCAAGCAGAGGATTCGCCGGGGCCAGGTGCCGAGCCTGGCCAACTGCTCGGCGATCCAGAACGAGTTCGTATCGTAGATGCGACCCATCACCAGCTCGGTGCCGATCGCGAACAATTCCACGTGTTTGGGGGCATCCGACGGGCTTCGCTGCATCGCGTTCCTCACTTGTCAATGGGGGTCTTGCGATGGGCAGTATAGCCGGAAAGCGAAGGGTGGGTCAAACGCGCATCGGAATCTCCCGAAAGCAGTACCCCATGCCACCGCTCCCGGGTCTTGATCGGCCTGCCAAACGGCGAGAGCCGACCGCGCGCCACGCGCG
>JBOGTX010000895.1:0-2873 GCA_050695695.1 Chloroflexota bacterium | reverse complement strand
CTCCACTCGAAATGGAGAGGGGGTACCTGGAGCGCGGCGCGAAGCGCCGTTGCTTTCTCTCCCCTCTCCATCGGAGATGGCGAGGGGCGGGGGGTGAGGCGGTCTGCTTCCTACGGGTACTTCTTCTGGCTCGCCACCACGTCCTTGAGCTCGCGCAGCATCTCGGCGCGCCAGGGCTCCTTATACTGAACCCGGAGGCGCCGCCGCACGTCGAGCTGCTCCTGCTCGAAGACCCGGGTCATCGCCTCGGCCCGTTCCTTCAGGTTGGCGATCTCCTGGTAGTTTTCGTCAAGAAAGATGATGCAGGGGACTGAGCGGTAGATGCCCTGGTTGAGGTGCTGATCGATGATGTCCAGGTTGTCCTCGCGCTGAACGACCCGGAGGTCGACGTTCGGGGCGACCTTGGAGATCTTGGCAAGGATCGGTAGGTTGTAGAGCGCGTCACCGCAGCCGTCGTAGGTCAACACGAACGCGTTCAGCTTTCCTCGCGCGCGCCACCAGGCGACGTCCTCGGCGGAAACCTGAATCTCCTCGACGTGCTGACGCATCGTCTCCTGGTTGACCTTCATCCGTTCGACGTACTCGTCGAAGGTCGTCGCGGCCAGGAATCGCTCTCTGGTCAAAGCGGGAGTTTGTGTCGCTGCCACGTCAGTAACCCCTCTCTCGGATCGAAATTCGCCGCTCGCCCGGTCCCTGGCGAGCCAATCGCCGAGCGACCAGCGATCGGGCGGGTACCGCCGCTATGATAGCCGCGATGCCGAGCGCTGACAAGCCGGAGAGTGACTTTGGGGATAACGCACGATCGTTGGCGACGCCGTCCGACGATTCCGCGCGATACCGATGGCTCGCCTACGCCCGGCAGATCAGCTCGACTTCGTTGCCTTCGGGATCATTCACGTACATGGTGCGGGAAGCGATCACCGGGTGCTGACCCGATCGCGGCGCGAAGCCAAGACCCTCGAGGCGGTCCCTTTCCCGATCGAAGTCGTCCGGCGCCAGCTCGAGCGCGAGGTGATGCAGCACTCGAGGCGAGGGGAAAGGAGGCGCGTCGTCCGGGAGCTTGACGACCACGATCATCTGCGGTATCCCCGCCTGGCCGGGACCGGCCTGCAAAAAGATGGGATTCGTTCTTTCCGGGGGTGAAATGACCGTCAGACCGAGCGTCTCGCGATAGAACCGGACCATCGCCGGCTGGTCGTGGGCCCAGAGCACGATTTCGCTGATGCCTCGGATGGCGGACATCGACTTATTCCCTCAACTTCGCGCCGCGAGCCGTCGAGCACGCCGGACATGGGCAGAGGCGACGCAGGTATTCCCACGAGTAGATTCCGGTCGAGTGACCGTCTTTCCAGGTGATCGTCATCGCGTAGTTCCCAACTGGCCCCACGTCCACCAGCGTACGCTGATCCGGCGTCAGGCGCTCGGTACTGGCGAGAACGCCGGGCGTGCCGCCCTCGCCGCGACAAATCGCGCACGGGCAGCTCCAGCGGAGGAGCTCGAAGCCGTACGAGCTCTGGTGATGGTCCAGCCAGGTAATATCGATGCACGCCTTCTCGAGCGAGGGTGCAATGACGTCGGGTGTGCGCTGATCGCGCGTCAGTTCGACCATGAAGCTTAAAACACTCGTCCTAGAAGCTGATCGAAAGGCTGAGGGGCGGCGACCCGAATGATCTCATCCTCTCGATCGCGCAAATAGAGATACAGTTGCGCCGTGAACTCGACCGCCGGAAGCGGATAGACCGGATTGATGCACAGGTAGTCGTAGGGCCAGGGAGAGCGCATGGCGTCGTCAAGGGTGTCCCAGAGCAATTGGATTCTCCGGCCGACCCGCAGGCGATAGGTCAATCCAGGCAGCAGGCGAGATCGCACGTCGAGGAACCCCTGACGGCGCAACGCATCCCACGATTCGTCGCCAAGAGTTCCTCGTGCGACCTCGGCGCCGCGAGCCCTGGCCCGGGCGTAGTCGTGTGGCCCGAAGCCAGGGCCGGCCGAGCGCTTGGGCACCCATTGCCAGTTGATTAACCATGGGCGCTCCAATCCCCAACGGTCAGTCGAGTGTGAACCCGACGGACCGTCGACCAACTGGAGCCAGGCGAAAAACCGACCGGCTCGCTGGAGCAGGCGTCGCCAGTTATCCACCCGCGATCGGAGCGATAATCTGGTACTCCTCGGCCTGGGGATCGAACGGGCCGGTGTCGATGACGTGCTTGCCTTCGACTTTCTTGGACACCGCGCAGCCACGCGCGCGAGACTCGGAGATGATCTGCTCAGCCTCGGCGATCGCAGCGCGGCCCTCCTCGGTCTCGGCGGCGGGATCCCACTCGACCACCTGGTCGCCATGCCGATTCGCCACGATAATCCGTCCCATCTCGGCCTCCTTCTCCGCGAGACATCTTCGCTCGCTATGGGTCAAGTATACCGCTCAAAGCTCCAAGCGCAACCCTTTTTTGGGGTCGCGAGACCCGTTTCCCGCCGTTCGTCGTTTGACCCTAGGGCCAGTCGGATGCTATAATTCTGGCCAGGCCCCTGTAGCTCAACTGGACAGAGCGTGTGGCTTCGGACCACAAGGTTGCGGGTTCGAGTCCTGCCGGGGGTACCGCGAAAGGCCAGGCAAATCAAGGGAAATACCCTGAATGCCTGGCCTTCTGCTTCCCCGATCATGCCCCCAATGTCACCAGATTGTCACCAAACTTTTCAGGCATCCCCGCCGGCCGCGAAGATTCGCCCCAGCCGATTCACCGCGTCTCGCTTGGTCGCGAGATCCAGGTGCCCGTACACATCCTTGGTGATGCTGACGGACGAATGGCCGAGGAGCTCCGAGACGGTCCCCAGTGGCACCCCATCGGCGAGTAGCCGGCTGGCGTAACAATGGC
>JBOGTX010000894.1:0-2423 GCA_050695695.1 Chloroflexota bacterium | reverse complement strand
ACCCTGAGTCGGTCGGTCGCGTCGAGACTGTCATCGACGGAGCGCCGCGCGGTCGTTCCAGGCGCGCCTGAATCGCCGCCTTTTCGACCGCTACCACGACCCGGTCACCTGGGATGTCGCGTCACCGTCCCCCGACCTCACCGCGTGAAGCAGCCGGACGATCCGCGCCAGATCAGCCTCCTTCCCCCGACGACCGCGGAGATTGTCCACCTGGTGCGCGAGAATCTGCGCCTGCTGATCGATCTCGCCAACCGGTGCGAAGTCGGCTGTCTCGACGTCGCCGGCGAGGTCCGCGCCGTGCGCGGCCCCGGCGACCTGGCTCAGTACCTCAGCGCGGAGATGTCCCAACTCGCCCAGGAACAGTTGCGGGTGGCGAATCTCGACACGAAGAACCACCTCCTCTCCACCAGCCTGGTCTACCAGGGCGGGCTGAACGCGACGGTGATCCGTCTCGCCGATTGCTTCCGCGAGGCGGTCCGCCTGGGAGCCGCGGCGGTCATTCTCGTCCATAACCACCCCTCCGGTGATCCGACGCCATCTCCCGAGGACGTGCGCCTCACCGCCGAGGCGGGCCGCGTCGGCGATTTACTCGGCATTGACGTGCTGGACCACCTCGTGATCGGTCGCCCCGGCTTCGTTAGCCTGCGCGAGCGCGGCCTCTACACCCCGGGCCGCCAATCGACCGCGGCCCAGGCGAGTCTTCCGTGCTCAAGGGGCGACCCGGCGGCGGCCTGAGTTGCCGCGACCCCGCGTCCTGGACCGGTTCGCGGATCTCCCCGGCCCGGTCCGGGACGCTCGTTCTCTCATCATGAGCGGAGGAATGCATGCTTGCGATGGATACTCCCATCCCCACCCAACCGGGCACGCCCGGCATCGACGACCGCGCCACGCGCGCCGCACAGCGGGTGGGCGTCGCCCCGACCACCGTCGAGCGCCTGCCGTTCGATCTGTCGGCCCTGAACGAGGAGGGCATTTTCCTCAACGTCGACGCCCGGGGCTTCGGTCTCCTCGATCGACGCCTCGACTGGCAGGCGCTCGGGATCAGTCTGCCGCGCGACACCGACCTCGCGTTTCGGCCACCGCGCTGCGGCCTGCTCCCCGATCGCTATCGCCTCCCACTGCTGCGCCCGGCCGCGCGGGCGCACGACGCACTGCATAAGTACTCCTACCGCTTTACCCTCGTCGAGACACTCCTGGAGACGCCGGCCTACCGCTGGCTGCCCTGGCGGGCCTTCGTGGCCTTCGAGACCGAGTTCGCCAAGGCACAGGCCGCCCTGGACGCTGCGAAGGAACGAGTTCTCGCCGACTACGACGCGGTCCGCTCAGAGGTGGTTGCGGCCTTCCTCCGGCTCGCGACCGACTCGGCCCGCCGGCTGGAAGCGACCGGCCACGTGATCCCCGAGGGTTTCTCCGACGCGGTCGTCCACGGCGTCCTGGCGACGCTGCCCAGCGCGGCGGATCTCCGTGCGAAGCTCGTCTTGCGTTACCAGGTCGGCGTTCTCCTGTTGGGGTCGGAGATGCTGGCCGAGCAGCGCCAGGCCGCCGAGGAGCGCCGCAAGCTGGAAGAAACCTAGGCATCAGTTCGGCTCGAGCGACAACGGGTCGCGGCCCGGGAGCGGGTGATCCAGGAAGAGCTCTGGGCCGAGCAGGAGCGGATTCGCGGGCGGCTGCGGTCCGAGGAGGAGGAGCATCGGCGCGAAGCCGCGGTCAAGGAGCGGCTGCGCACTCTGAAGATCGAGGCCGCCAAAGAGCGGCTGCGGGAGGCGCTGAGCCCGCTGGAGGAAGGGGCGAAGCAGCTCCACGCCGCGGTCTACGAGGCCGCGACCGCGATCCGGGAGGCACTCCAGAAGCACCAGCACCTCCCAGGTGCGTCGGCCAAGCGGGCGCGGGAGCTGGGTCACTGGTTCCGGCTGATGAACTGGACCTCGGACCAGCAGCTCGAGGCGCTGGTGCAAGAGCTTGAGCACCTCGCGAGCCAGCCGACCGGCAAGAGGAAGCGGGATCTGGGTCCAATCGATCAGGTTCTCGGCGACATCATCAGCCTCTGCTACGCCGACGCCCGCGCGCTCGCCGAGCCGCACCGGATGGGCGCGCTCGAGCTGTAGGCTCGATCACCGCAGGGAGGTCGTTGCCGCCCGCCGGCGACGACCTCCCATTCCACACCAGGAGATTTCGTATGGACGTTTCACCGCAGCCCTCCAGCCTGGACGCCCTCGTGCGCGAGCTCGACGTCCTGATCCGGGCGCGCTACCCGTTGATCGCGGTCAATACCTTCGAGGAGGTGCGTCTCCGCCGCCTGATCGCCGCGGTCGCCAACCTGGAGCGGCACCGGGCCAAGGGCCTCTCCGTCTGGAGCCGCACCCACGGCCTGCGCCAAATCGCCGGACCCGGCCTCGGTCCCCACGACCGCACTATTCCTGACA
>JBOGTX010000893.1:0-1927 GCA_050695695.1 Chloroflexota bacterium | reverse complement strand
ACCCTGGCGTCGCCTCTCGCGATCGGCGCCGTTTCGACGCCTTCGGCTCAGGTCGGGTCGCCGATCCATGCCGCGACGCCAGCGGTTCCCGCCACGGCGTCGTCGGTGCACGCGACAGCACCACCGGTTCATTCCGCGCCGCCGCGGGCGACCGGGGCGCCCTCCGGCGCGGCGACGGCCAGCCCGACGCCGAACGGCTCGGCGGTCGAGCGCTACGGCGTCTTCGAGCTGACCCTGCCCTACCCGACCGCCTCGCTGAACAATCCCTGGGAGGACGCCCGGGTCAGCGCGACCTTCACCGCGCCCAGCGGGAAGCCGGTCACGGTCGAGGGGTTTTACTACGATACCGGTCTCTATAAAGTGCGCTTCGCCCCGACCGAGCTCGGCCGCTACACCTACTCCGCTACGATCCAGGGACCGACGCCGTTCGCGCCGCGGACCGGTGGATTCGACGTGATCCCATCAGCGCGCCAGGGCTTCGTCCATCCGTCCAACGGCGATCCGGAGCGGCTCGTCTTCGCCGACGGCACGCTCTTCAACGGCCTCGGCCTCCAGGACTGCTTCGGTCCGACCCAGCCTAACGGCGACGTGCTGACCACCCGCAACTTCATCGACGTCGGCGACGTGGTCGATAGCGACGCCTACTTCGCCACCTACGCGCGGGCCGGCTTCAACCTGCTGCGCTGGAGCATCAACAACTGCAACTTTCCAATCGCGGGCCGGATCACGACCGACGGGAACACCTACCTGGTGAATCAGGGGAAGCTGGGCGACCAGCTCCTGCAGGTGGCGACCCGCCACGGCTTTCACGTCATGCTGACGTTTTTCATGGACCCGCCCTATCCGGACGCCGCGACCAATCCCGCCGAGCAGCGGGCGATCGAACGCTACGTCGACTACGCCATGGCCAGGTACGGCGCCTACACCGACATCTGGGAGCTGACCAACGAGACCGATCCGAGCTCGGCGCCGGATAGCTGGCTGCGGTTCGTCGTCGATTACGTCCACCAGCACGACCCGGAGCATCGGATCGTCACCAACAGCAATCCGCGCGACGGCGACGCGGCCTACCTCGACGCCCGGTCGCCGCACTGGTACTATAGCGAATCGCCGCTCGACGGCGGCCTATCCATGGCGGACACCATCAAAAACTTTCGGGTGAACGGCAAGCCGGTGATCTTCGGCGAGCTGGGCAACAGCACCTGCAACTGGGAGCCAACCTCTGCCCTATTGATGCGGGTTCGCCTCTGGTCGGCCTTCTTCAACGACGGAGTGGTCGTCTTCTGGAATAGCTCGGGGGCGAAGAATTACTGCAAGAATGGCGCGTCGAACGAGTACCTCGGACCGGAGGAGCGCGGGTATACCCGGGTCTTGCAAGGCTTCACCGCGAAGGTCGATCCGCGGGTCGTGGCGATCCCGCTTGCCATCTCGAACCAGCAGGTGCGCGGCTGGGGCCTCGGCTCGCCGACGCTGGTGCTCGCCTACCTGCACCACTTCACCAGCGACGCCAACGCGGTGACGACGAACGTCCAGGTAACCGTGCCGCTCGCCGGAACCGCGACCTGGATTGATCCGGCGACCGGAAAGGTGCTGGCGACCGCACCGGTCCAGCCGGGGACGGTCAATTTAACGACGCCGCCTTTCGCGATCGACCTGGCGCTGCGGATCGGCGAATAAGCGATGCCTCCCTTTCGGGTCGCGCTGGTCGGCCTGGGCGAGGCCGCCACCCACCTGCACCTTCCCGCCCTGGCGGGCCTGCCCGAGGCGACGATCGTCGGCGCCGCCGACCTCGACTCCGGTCGGCGCGCGGCGGTCGCGAAGGGCTGGAACGTGCCGACCTTCGGCGACGTCGACGCCATGCTGGCCGAGGCGCGGCCGGAGGTCGTGATCGTCGGAACGCCCCCGCACCGCCACGCCGACGTCTGCC
>JBOGTX010000892.1:0-5556 GCA_050695695.1 Chloroflexota bacterium | reverse complement strand
GGGCAGCACCGCGACCCAGGACCAGATCACAGCCGCGGGCCTCGCGGTGGATCAGGCGAAGAACACCCTCAGCGCCGCGCAGGCCCAGCGCGACGGAATTTGCGGCAACGCACAGAACCCACAGTTCCAGTGCGACGCGGCGAACGCCCAGGTGGCGGCGACCGAGGTCGGCATTCAACAGGCCCAGCTCGGGCTGAACGCGCTTCAGAGCGCCGCGACCCCGGATCAGGAGGCGGCCCGGCTCGACCAGGCGCTCACCTCGACCCAGGCGCGGCTCGACCGCCTGCACGCCCTGCTTCCCGACTACGAGCGCCTTACCCTCGACGTGGGCTTCGCGTCGGGGGCGGTGACCCAGAGCATTGGGAAGGGAACCGACCTCGCGCTGCAACCCAACCCCACCACGTTGCAGGCCCAGTCAGATGCCGCGCAGACGCGGTTGAATCAAGCGCAATCCGACCTGGCCGCCTTCGAGAAGGCGAACGGAATCGGCGATCTGACGACCGAGCTCGCGAGCCAGCAGGCGCTGGTGAACGACCTGAATCGAGAGGTTCTTGGCGCGCAGGTCAGCGCGGCCGGCCAGGACCAGGCGATCGCGACCGAGCAGACCGAATTGAATCGCTTGGCCGGTCTGCAACCAACCTACGATCAGCTAAACGCGCAGGTCGGGATGGTTCAGGCCCAGCTGACCCAGCTTCAGTCGAGCCGGCTCTCCCTCCTGCTCAACGACAATCTGTCGCCCAGCGCCGAGGTCAAGGTGCTGGATCAACCGCGCCTCCAGCCCAACACGTTGTGGACGATCGTGCTGTACGCGATGAGCACGATTTTCGGGGCGTGCGCCGGGCTCGTCGTCGTCTACCTGATCGCCTATTTCGATCAAACGCCGCGCAGCCTCGACGACGTCGAGGCGCTGGTGAACGCGCCGGTGCTGGTGCGCTTGCCAAGAGCGGGCTAGGAGAATCCGCCGATGGCTGTCGATGGGGGAACTCGCGTTCGACTGTTGCTCTTCGCCCCGCGGGGAGCCGATCTGGATACCTTCACGCCGCGCGTCGCGGACGCCTGCCGCCAGGTGACGAGCGACGTTTCGGGGCGGGCGCTCGACAACGCCAAGGACGCCAGCGACCGAGGCAAGCCGTCCGCCTTTGCCGAGACGTTTCGACTGCTCGCCGCGAACGTCGAGCACCTGGCGGCCAGCTCGGAGACTCGCTCGATCCTGGTGATGAGCGCCTACCGGGGTGATGGCCGGACGCTCACCGTCCAGAATCTCGGGCGGGCTCTCGCGGAGCTGGGGCATCACGTCGTTACGGTCGAGATGGTCGCCAATTCCAACGGCCACGGTCGGCGCTTCGGATTCGGAGCGACCGCGGTCAATGGCGCGGGGCACCCTTCGCCGGGCCCGGTGCCGGCGAACACGAACGGGGCCGGTCGGGACGCGCCGAGTCCGTCGTCGGTCAGCATGAACGTGACCCGGGGCGACGCGACCACGTTGCGCGAGATGCTCGCGGCGCTTCGGCCACTCAGCGACTTCGTCCTGATCGATTCCGCGCCCTGCCTGAGCAACGCCGACGCCTTCCTGTTGGCGCCGCTGGTCGATGGGGTCATCTACGTGGTCCGTCGCCGTCCCCAGGACGCCGCGGCCCAGCGTCAGATCCAAAGCCAGTTGACCCGCCTTGGAGCGCGTGTGCTTGGCGCGGTCTTCAACGAGGCCTGATTCGATGGAGATCGATCCACGCCAACCACGGGTAGCCGCGATCGTCGTCAACTGGAACGGCGGTGACGATACCGTGGACTGCCTCGCGTCGCTCGCCGTGAGCCGCCCCGGCCTCTGGCGCGTCTACGTCGTGGATAACGCCTCGACCGACGACTCGGTCGATCGCATTCGCGCGGTGCCGGGTGGCGCGAGCCTGATCCGGTCGGATCGCAACCGGGGGTACGCCGGCGGCTTCAACCTCGGGCGCGCCCGCGCCCTCGCCGACGGCGCGGAGTACCTCTGGCTGCTCAATAACGACGTCGTGGTCGCGTCCGACGCGTTAACGCGCTTGCTGGGCGCCGATCGCCTCGAGCGACCGGCGATCCTGGCGCCGCTGATCATACGGCGCGGCACCTCTCCCCCCGCCCTCCCCGACGTGGGGAGGGGGCCAGAGTCCAATCTCGATGCATCGGGGGGAACCGCGATCTGGTCCGGCGGTGGCTATCTCGATTGGCGACTCAAGAGCTATCACCTGGCCAGCGAGGCGATCGGCCCGGAGGTCTTCGACGTCACCTGGGCAAGCGGTTGCTCCCTGTTCTGTTCGGCCCAAACCGCCCGGCTCGTCGGCCCGATGGGCGAGCGCTATTTCCTGTACCTGGAAGACGTGGACTGGTGCCTGCGGGCTCGAGCCAGGGGAGTTCCGACCCGGGTGGTGCCCGGCGCGCGCGTTTACCACGGCGTCTCCCGAAGCGCCGAGCGCCTCGGATCGCCGCTGGTCTGGTACTACTCCTGGCGCAACTATTACTTGCTGGCGCGCGAGCACGGCACCTGGTGGCAACACGCCTACGCGGCCGGCGATCTGGGCTCGCGCTTCCTGAAAATCTGCGCGCGCCGGCTCTTCTTTCCGACTTACCGCCGCGATCCGCTCTACCGCGCCCGAACCCACGGCCTCCTGGACGTCGTGCGTGGCCGCTTCGGCGAGGGGCGACTGGTCGACCCGCCGGGTGACGATCTGGCTCGGCTGAGCGCGGGCGCGCCATGAACCAGACGCCGGCCGTTCCCATCCAGTGGCCAGCCAATCGCCCAACGCTCGGGCCGGTCGCGCGCGCCGCGCTGGTGATCGTCGTGGCCCTCGTCGTGTATCTGGCCACGGTCGCCGGTGGCGGCGTGGTGTTCGGGGCGCTGGCGCTCGGCGCGCTGGCTGGCTTTCTGATCTGGACCCGTCCGATCGTCGGTCTGGTCGCGCTGGTCGTGCTCGGCCCGCCCCACCAGTTCTTGATGGTGCTGGTGCTGCACTTCACCGGGTCGGCCACCGTCCTGAAGGTCGCCGAGGTCTGGAAGGATCTCGTCGTCGTCCTGCTGCTCGCGAAGGCGATCGATCTGGCCTTCCACCGAAAGCGGCCGCCGACGGTCTATTTACTCGACCTGGGCATCGTGATTTTCATGGTCATGGCCGCGTTCTACGTCTTCTATCCCACGGATCTCGCCGGTAGCACCCTCCTGGTGAGCGTCCTGGGGCTTCGCCTGGACGCGTTCTTTCTCGTGGCCTACTTTCTCGGGCGCGGCCTCACCGTCACCCGCCGCCAGGTTCGCCTTCTCCTGATCGCGTTTTTTCTCATCACCCTGGTGATCGCGGTGGTCGCGGTCGCCCAGTTCGTCGCGCCCGGCGCGATGAATCTCGTCTTCAATCAGCTCGGCTACCAGGACTTCATCGACCTGAAGCTGGGCACCGAGGGAACGAACGTCGCGATCCGCGCCAACGACTTCGGCGGCTTCGTCGTGCCGCGCGCGTCATCGCTCGTCCTCTCCGACCTGGCGCTCGGGTTCTACACGTTGCTCGCCGCGCCGCTGGCCGCCGGCCTGCTGTTGCACTTTCCACGCACCCGCGATCGGATCGTCGGGAATATCATCTTGCTCGCGGCGGTCGGCACGGCGTTTCTGACGGTGACCCGGAGCGCGATCCTGGCCCAGATACCGGCGCTGGGCACGATCATGCTCCGGGCGCGCGGCGCCGTCTACATCTTGCTGCTGCTGGCCGAGGTGACGTTCGCGGCGATGCCGGTCGCCTACCAGCTTCGGATCAACTCATCGGTCATTCGGGCGGTCTTCTCGCCGGATAACGGGTCGATCCAGGGACATTTCGCGGCGCTGACCGATAGCCTGGTGGTGATCCGCGAGAATCCACTCGGGCGCGGGCTCGGCACGGCTGGCCAGATCGCGCAGGTCGCGGACGTCCAGGGCGGGATTACCAACGAAGACTGGTATTTGCAGCTCGCGACCGAGATCGGGGTCGTTCCCGCGCTGGTGTACCTGGTGATCGTCGTCGGATTCGGCGTCACGGCGTTCGCGCGGTACGGTCAGGCGCGAGATCCCTGGGTCAAGACGCTCTGTCTCGGCATGGCGGGCGCGACGATCGGCTTTGGCCTGGTGGGGTTCGCCCTGCACGTCTGGGAGGCGGAAACGATCTCGATCATCTTCTGGCTTTTCGCCGGGATGGTCGTCCAGGCTCCCTCCATCGAGTCCGAGGCGGGGTAGGGTGACGATGCGGATTGCCGTTTGGCACGACCCACCGCCGGGCGGGGCGCGCCGCGCCCTGAACGAGCTGGTCGACCGCCTGGCGCGGCGACACACCGTCGAGACCTACCAGATCTCGTTCCGCGCGCGCCCACATCGGCGCCTTGGGGCGTATTGGAACGACTGGTCAACCGTGCGAGACCTCTGCGACCAGGAGCGCCAGGAGCGCGAGCTGGCTGAGCGGATCGACGCGGGCGGCCACGACGTCGCCCTGGTCTCGGTGCTCCGATCCGGGCAAGCGTCGTCGGTCCTGGCGTACCCGCGGACGCCGACCGCGTACTATTGCCACGAGCCGCCGCGCCGCTTCTGGGAGCCATGGTGCCGCCCCGAGGCGGCGCCCCTGGCGCGCTGGGAGCGCTTGCGCCTGCTCTGGCGCTGGCCGACCCGCGCCCTGATCGAGCGGGAGATCCGGCGTCGCGACCTCCGGAACGTCCGGCGGGCCCGGATCGTGCTCGCGAACTCCCGGTACACCCGTGACCGAATTCAACTGGTCTACGGGCGCGACGCCGAGGTCTGCTACCCGGGGGTCGACGGTGGGCGATTCCCGTCACCGAAGGAATTTCCTGCCTCGACGAATGTCATCAGCGTGGGAGCGCTCGAGGCGCACAAGGGCTTCGACTTTGTCATCGGCGCCCTCGGGAGAATTCCCGAGGCGCGCCGCCCGAGTCTGACCCTGGTAGGCGCTGGTGGCCATCCCCGCATGCCATCCTATCTGACCGGCCTCGCCGAGCAGGCGGGAGTCCGACTCCAAATCCAGCGCGGGCTCTCCGACGACGAGCTGCGCGACCGTTACGGCCAGGCCGCGGCGTTCGTCTTCGGCGCCCATCAAGAGCCGTTCGGGCTGGTGCTGCTCGAGGCGATGGCGAGCGGTCTGCCGATCGTCGCGGTGGGCGAAGGCGGCGTCCCGGAGATCGTCGAGGACGGCCGAACCGGTTATCTGGTGCCACGCGACGAGTCTCAATTCGCCGCCGCGCTCGACCGGCTGCTGACCGATTCGGACCTGCGCCGCAAGCTGGCGTTGGCGGCGCGCGAGCGGGTCGACGCGCGCTGGTCGTGGGACGACGCGGCGGCCCGGGTCGAGCAATGCCTGGAGGCGCTCGCCCGGCCACCGGCCTCCTGGCCTGGCGGGAGGCGAGCCTGATGCGAGTCGCGGTGATGGGCCGATCGATCCGGCCAAACCCATCCGGCGTTGGCCGACACGCCACGAACCTCGTCGACACGCTCGCCGAGACGCTTCCGCCGCGCTCGCTGACCGTGTTCCTGACCCGGGACGCGCCGCGGTGCCTGGATCCGCG
>JBOGTX010000891.1:0-2359 GCA_050695695.1 Chloroflexota bacterium | reverse complement strand
ATTCCTGGGACATCGACGTCGCGCTCGCCCATGGAGATTACCAGGCGTTGCCGAAGGCGCTGGCCGAGCTACAGCCCGACCAGATCATCGACATGGTGAAGAACTCTGGCTTGCGCGGCCGCGGCGGGGCCGGGGCGCCGGCCGGAATGAAGTGGGGGTTCGTCCCCAAGGGCAAGCGCGAGAAGTATCTCCTGGTCAACGGCGACGAAAGCGAGCCGGGCACGTTCAGCAACCGGGCGATCCTCGAGAACGATCCGCACCAGCTGATCGAAGGAATCGTCATCTCGAACTACGCGATGCAGATCCCGACCGCGATTGTCTACTGCCGTGGCGAGTTCGCGCTCGGCTTTCGGCGTCTCTCGAGCGCGCTCAAGCAGGCGTACGAGCGCGGATACGTCGGCAAGAACGTGCTCGGCAGCGGCTTCGATACCGACATCATCCTCTTTCGTGGCGCGGGCGCGTACATCTGTGGCGAGGAGACGGCGCTCATCGAATCGCTCGAAGGCAATCGACCGATGCCTCGCCCCCGGCCACCGTTCCCGGCCGCGCAGGGCGTCTACAACATGCCGAGCAACGTGCAGAACGTGGAGACGCTCAGCAACATTCCGATGCTGGTGAACCACGGCGTCGAGTGGTACACGGGGATTGGAACCCCTCCCCGGAACGCTGGCCCCAAAATCTACTGCGTCAGTGGCCACGTGCGGGCGCCGGGCAACAAGGAGCTGCCGCTGGACACGACGCTTCGGGACCTCATCTACAAGCACAGCGGCGGGATGATCGACGACCGTCCGGTGAAGGCGGTCATTCCGGGGGGTTCCTCGGCGGCGATGATCACCGGCGACAATCTCGACTTCAAGATGGATTTCGACACTCTGGCCGGCATGGGATCGATGCTTGGCTCGGGTGGCGTCATCGTGATGAACGACCGAACCTGCATACCCTGCGCGGTGCGTCGGATCGAGGAATTCTACAACCACGAGTCCTGCGGCAAGTGTACGCCGTGCCGCGAGGGGACGATGTGGATGGTCAAGCTTCTCCGACGGATCACCAGAGGGGATGCCGATTCCGCCGACATCGATCAATTGGAGCGCATTGGCAAGACGATCGGCTTCGGTCCGCCGAATATCACGCTGTGCGCGCTGGGCGATGCCGCGACCAGTTGCGTGACGAGCGGGATTCGCCTTTTCCGCGAGGAGTTCGAGTATCACGCGAAGACCGGACATTGCCTCACCGAGCGGGTTCTGGTCGCGACGTAGACCCGAGGTAGGTCAGGAGTAAACGTGGAAAACACCGTCAAAATCACGATCAATGGCCGCGAATACGTCGTTCCGAAGGGTATGCTCCTGGTCGACGCGGCGAAGTCGGTTGGCGTCGAGATCCCGGTCTTTTGCTACCACCCGAAGATGAAGCCGGTGGGCGCGTGTCGGATGTGTCTGGTCGAGGTCGAGCGGGCGCCCAAGCTCCAGACGGCCTGTACCGCGCCGATCGCCGATGGCATGATCGTGCGGACGAACTCGCCCCGCGCCGTCGCCGGACAGAACGCGACGCTCGAGTTCCTGCTTGCCAATCACCCGTTGGACTGCCCGGTCTGCGATCGCGGGGGCGAATGCCCGTTACAGGACAACACGTTTGGCTACGGCAAGGGGATCAGTCGGTTCGCCGAGATCAAGCGCCACTTCGTCAAGCCGATCCCACTCAGCGACAAGGTTCTCCTCGATCGCGAGCGGTGCATCATGTGTTACCGCTGCGTCCGTTTCACTCGCGAGATCGCCGGGGACGAGACCCTCACCGTGCTCGAGCGCGGCTCCTGGAGCCAGATCGGCCTGATGGAAGGCCGAACCTTCGATTCGCCGTTCTCGGGCAATACGATCGAGATCTGTCCGGTTGGCGCGCTGACCAGCACGCAGTATCGTTTTCGCGCCCGGCCGTGGGATATCGACGTCAAGACCGTCCCCACGATATGCTCGCTGTGCCCGGTCGGCTGCAACGTGAGCTTGACCGTCCGAAACGGCGAGATCAAGCGCGTTCTCTCGCGCGAGAACGCGCCGGTGGACGATGGCTGGCTCTGCGACAAGGGGCGATTCACCTACGAGTTCGTCGCTTCGGCGGATCGCCTGACCCAGCCCTTGATCCGCCGGAACGGCCAGCTTCAGCCGGCCTCCTGGAGCGAGGCGATCGTCGAGATCCGCGACCGCCTCCAGGAAGCGCTGGTCAGGCGCGGGCCGCGGTCGATCGCCGGGGTCGCCTCGGGAAAGGGCACGAACGAAGAGACGTACCTGCTTCAGAAGCTGATGCGGGCGGTCATTGGCACGAACAACGTGGACTTCACGTTCCGGCAGCACCCCTCGGCGAGCTCGCT
>JBOGTX010000890.1:0-4664 GCA_050695695.1 Chloroflexota bacterium | reverse complement strand
GCGAGATACTGAGCGGGTCCGCGTTCAGGCCCAGGTCGTTCAGCGCGTCAAGTGCCGCGGCTCGGATCGCCGCGTCGTCACTCCGCGCGCACTGCTCGAGGGTCTTTCGCGCGATCTCGCCACCGATCTCGGCAATCGCGCCGATCGAGGCGAGTCTGACCTCGAGATCGACGTCGTCCAGCAGAGTGATCAACGGCACCAGGGCGCGGCTGCTCTCGATCCCGCCCGCCGCGCGCGCGGCTTCGTAGCGCAGCTCGGGGTTCTCGTTTTCCAATTCGCGCAAAATGGTCTCCAGCCACCGATCATCGCAGGTCCGGCCCATCGCGTAGACCGCGCTGGCGCGCATCGCCGGATCCGGGTCCGCGTAGGCCGCAGCCACCAATTCTCCGACAATCGGGTCGCTGAACGCGCCAACCGCCTCGATCGCCCGGCGCCGAACGCCACTTGCCTCGGCGCGGTCGGTCGCCGAGGCAAGCAGCGCTGCCTTGACCCGGTCGGCCGATGGGCCATAGAGCTTTCCTAGCTCCGCCAGGACGGCGAAGCGCGATAATCCGAGCGCGGCCACCGCTCGCACCTGCTCGGCTGGATCGGTGCGGACCAGCCCCGCCAGCACGTCGGCGGTTCGGAAATCTTCATCCTCCCAGAGCCCTTCGATCGCGGCGGCTCGAACGCCTTCGTTCGGATCGCTCAAGCACGCCTTGAAGACGTCGGTGAAGTCCAGCTCCACGTCGTTCTCGGCAAGCTGAATCGCGAGCCGGAGAACCGCCTGCCGCCGCTCCGGCGGAATACCCCGCCAGATCGGCAGAAACGCCTGGCGGTCGGACGCGCTCAGCCCGGCCAGCCGCGCGACTTCCACCGCGGGCGGCGCGCTCGGCGCGTCGGCAATCTTCTGTAAGGTGTCTTGGATCATTGGGGTCGATCCTCCTTGATAGGACATTCTACTGGATTTTGGCTCGATTGACAGGTTTCGCCGGGCTCCCTACACTGGCGCTAAAGGTCAGCCCGAGTGACCGCGGATGAAAAGGTAGGACAAAAATGCTCGATCTCGATCGACTGCACGGCATTTTCACGCCAATCCTCACGCCCCTCACCGACGCCGAGGACGTCGATCATGCGTCGCTTGGTCGGCTGGTCAATTACCTGGTCGACCAGGGGGTTCACGGCATCTGGGGGACGGGAACGACCGGCGAGTTCCCCTGCTTCGATCGCCAGGAGCGCGAGGCGATCCTCGGTACCGTCGTCGAGGCGGTGCGGGGGCGGGTGCCGGTGATCGCCGGCATCGGCGACGCCGGCACCCGTCTGGCCATCGCCAACGGTCAGGCCGCCCGCCGCGCCGGCGTCGACGCGATCGCCCTCACGCCACCTTATTATTACGTCAATAGCCAGGACGAGCTGATCGAGCACTATCGCGCGGTTCATCGGGCGGTCGATCTGCCACTCCTGGTCTATAACATCCCGCAGAACGTCAAGGTCAAGCTGGACGTCCAGACCGTGCTCACCCTGGCGCGCGAAGGGACGGTGGTCGGGATCAAGGATAGCCAGAACGACCTCGACTGGTTCCGTCAGTTGATGATCGGCGTCCGTGACACCGGGCGAAACTTCCGCGGCTTCCTCGGAACCCGGATTCTGATCGACTCCGGCGTCGTGGCGGGCGCCCACGGCGCGATTCCCGGCATCTCGAACGTCAACGCGGCGGACTGCGTCGCGGTGTACGAGGCGGCGCGGCGGGGCGACTGGGCGACCGCCGACCGACACTCCGCCCATACCTTGGAGGTTCAAAAGGTCGTCAACCTCGCCAAGGGCTCGCCCACCGCGTCCAGCTTCTCGGGAATGAAGGCGCTGCTCAAGTCGCTGGGGGTGGTCAGCTCGGCGCGGGTGCGGCTCCCGCTTCGCTCGGCGACCGCCGATGAAGCGGCGACGATCGCCCGGGCCGCCGCCGGCCTGGGGCTACCGACGTATGCTAGCCCGAATCCAGCGCGTTCTTGATGAGCTCGACGGACGTGGGCCGTCCGTCGCGGTCGAGCTGGATCGCGACGACGTCGATGCGACTTGGACGGTCCGCGTCCGCCCGATGACGGGAAAGATACTCTTCGGCGGCTCGATACATCCGCCGCCGCTTCAGGCTGCCGATCGACTCGCCGGCGCCCCCGTAGACGCTGGCTCGCCGGGCCCGGACTTCGACGAAGGCCAGCGTCGCGCCATCCTCGGCGACGATGTCGATCTCACCGCCGCGAAAGCGCACGTTGGTCTCGCGGATCTCGTAACCCTGCCCCCGAAGGTAGGTCACGGCGAACGCCTCGGCGGCCTTGCCGCGCGCGTTGGGGTCACGGTTCAACCGACCGCCGATCGACTCCTTCGCCTTCCTGGAGTAGTAATGCCCTAACCGGTCGAAAACCGAGTCGGTGGTACGGGGTCAGCCCTGACCTCCCCAGCGCTGCCAGATGCTCGCCCGTCCCGTAGCCCGCGTTGTGATCCCAGCCATACGAAGGATAGCGCGCGGCGAGCTTCTTCATCAGTCGGTCGCGGGTGACTTTCGCGACGATCGACGCGCAGGCGATCGAATAGGAGAGCGCGTCGCCGTCGACGATGGTCGTGTGCGGTCCAAGGTCGTCGCGCTTGATCGGGCGGCCATCGATCAAGGCGTGATCGCACTGGCCGACGCGCGCCAACGCGCGCTTCATCGCCAGGTGAGAGGCCGACCGGACGTTGAGGCGCTCGATCTCGCCCACCGATGCCGCGCCGATCCCGACCGCGGCTGCCGTGTCGATAATCTCGCGGCGGAGGGCCTCGCGCCGCTGGCTCGAAAGCAGCTTCGAATCGCGCACGCCCGCGACGATCTTTCCCGCTCGAACGACGCAAACCGCCGCCGCGACGACCGGACCACACAGACTTCCCAGCCCCGCTTCGTCGATTCCGACGATCCATTCGAGTCCGGCCGCCCACAACGCGCGCTCGAAGCGAAGAGAAGGGGACCCGGCCTCCGGCTCGCGACCTCCGACGACCAACTCCCCAACCTCGACAAACTCAGCGCTTTTCCTTGATGCGGGCCGCTTTGCCAGTGAGTCCGCGCAGATAGTACAGCTTGGCTCGCCGGACGCGTCCCCGGCGAACGACGTCCAGCTTCTCGATCCGCGGCGAGTTCGTCATGAACGTCCGCTCGACCCCCACGTTGTGGGTGACCCGACGGACGGTGAACGTCGCGCTGGTGGTGCCTGCCTTCTTCCGCAGCACCACGCCTTCGAATTGCTGAATCCGCTCGCGCCCGCCCTCGACGACTTTCAGCGCGACCCGAACGGTATCGCCCGGACGGAAAGCCGGCAGGTCGGAGCGGACATATTCCTGCTCGACCGCTTTGACCAGATCCATTGGTTCCCCTAGTGACACAAACTCGGGCAATTATAACACGGGACCGGGGGCGCCAGCAATCACACCGAAACGACCATTCCCTCGCTGCCTAGCTCGATCGTCGCGTTCAGGCGACGCGCGACCTCGGCGACTTCGATCGCGATGCGTTCTTCGAAGAACGGGTTGACGTGGACCAGGATCACCCGCGGCAGGTAGCCGGCCCCATCGCGAAAAGTCACCAGCGCCTCCTCGAGCGCGCTCGGGTAAAGGTGCCCATGGCGCGCCGCGTCTACGGCCTCGACGTTCGAATAGGTACACTCGGTCATCAGCACGTCTGGCCGCGCCGCGAGCCAGAACTGGCCGCAGCCCGGTCCGTTGTCGCTCGTGTAATAGACTGCCCGACCGGCGGCGTCGCCGATCTGATACCCGGTCGCCGGCACGCTATGATTGACCGGCACCGAGAGCACCTGGTACGCCCCAACCGTGAACCGCGTCCCAGGATCGACCGGCCGGTGCCGATACACCGGATGCGCCGGGTCCGGCCCGTGGAAGAAATCCATCCAGCTGTGAGGGTTCAACAAGTAGTCGGAGACCGCCTGTTGAACTTCGTTCGTGCAGTAGACCGTCGCCGTCTGATCGCCACAAAAAAGGTTATACCCGTAACCGGCCAGATCTTTCACGTGGTCCCAATGGCGGTGGGTCAAGAGAACGTCGGTCACGTGGAGCTGGCGATCAAGGGTCAGACCACCCGCCAGACTCCCGGCGTCGATCGCCAGGGCACCGTCCACCAGAATGGTGGTGAAGTGCCGATCCACGGTCTCGCACTGGTGGGCGCCGACGATTCGAACCTCCATCGCTTGCCTCCTTACCCGGTGCCTGGGCCTCGGCGGTGGTGGCACCGGAGCTCGCTCCCCGTCGACTACTGAAAGACGGTCAGGGTCTCGCGCCCGATGTCGGTGATCTCGACGTCGGGTCGGGTCTCCTCGACGAACCTGATCGCCGAGTCCAGGACGCGCTCGGCGTGGCTGACCTGATTGGATACCATGGCGATGCCGAGCTCGGCGACCTGCCGGACCTCGAGCTCGCCAATCTCGGCGACCGAAACGCCGAACTGACGACTGAGCCGGGCGCTCAGCGACTTGACGACCTGCCGCTTGTCCTTGAGTGATTCGCTGCCCGAGAGGTGCAGGCGGAGCAACAGCGTCGCGACGACCATCCAGCCCTCCAACCCACCGGTCACGTCCGCGGATGCTACCACCACCGCCTCGACCGGTCAAGGAACCTGGACAGCTTTCACCCCCGATGGCATAATCTAGCGC
>JBOGTX010000889.1:0-1565 GCA_050695695.1 Chloroflexota bacterium | reverse complement strand
CGTGGCGAGCGCCGAGCCATTGGGGCTGGCCCAAGCGGTCCTGGAGGATCGCCGCTAATGGCGGTTCTGTTCTTCGACACGTCCGCGCTGGTTCGCCGCTATGACCTTCGAGAGCCAGGAGCAGCGGCGGTACATACTCTCTGTCGACGGAGTAGCCGTCATGTTCTGCTGATCGCGCGCCTGGCGGTGATCGAAACTGCTTCCGCACTCAACCGCAAGTCCCGGGAGGGTCGTCTGGATCGACGAGACGTTGAACGTCTTTGGCGGCTGTTCCGCGCGCATTGGCGAGCTCAGTATCACGTCATTGCTCTCGAAGACTCCGTATACCGAGCGGCTGAGCAGTTGCTCTTCGCGCACTCCCTCCGCGCGTACGATGCTCTTCAACTGGCAACCGCGTTGAGAGCGGCGGGACTCCTCGGGGAATTGGCGCCCGACTACCGTTTCTGCACCGCCGACGGCGCCCAGGCCGACGCGGCCCGCCGCGAGGGTCTTTCGGTTGAGTTGATTGGATAGAGCAGGGCGCAACGTCGTGAGGGTCGCCCCGCGATTCGATCCCTCGGCAGAGCTCATTCTTTTTCAGGGCGACTGCCGCGACCTCCTGGCCGAGATTCCCGATCGCGTCGTCAAGCTAGTCGTCACCTCGCCTCCCTACAACCTCGGCAAACCCTACGAGCGTCGCCTCGACCTCGCCGAGTATCTCGAGCGGCAGCGACCGATCATCGAAGAGTGCGTCCGAGTCCTCGACCAGGATGGAAGCCTCTGCTGGCAGGTTGGCAACTACGTCGACGACGGCGCGATCGTGCCCCTGGACGTCGTGCTGTATCCGCTCTTCGTCGAGCAGGGGCTACGTCTGCGAAACCGCATCGTTTGGCACTTCGAGCACGGGCTGCACGCCTCGAAGCGCTTCTCCGGCCGGTACGAGGTCATCCTCTGGCTCACCCGGGGCGACACCTACACCTTCAATCTCGACGCGGTGCGAGTTCCGCAAAAATATCCGAACAAGAGGCACTTCAAGGGGCCGAATCGGGGACAGCTTTCCGGGAACCCGCTCGGCAAGAATCCCGGCGACCTCTGGGAGATTCCGAACGTGAAGGCGAACCACGTCGAGAAGACGATCCATCCGTGCCAGTTTCCGGTCGAGCTGATCGAGCGCCTGGTGCTCGCGCTCACCAATGAGGGCGATTGGGTGCTGGATCCGTTCCTTGGGGTAGGCACGACGGCGATCGCCGCGTTGATGCACGGCCGCCGGGCGATCGGCGCCGAGATCGTGCCGGAGTACGTCGCGATCGCCAATCAGCGGATCGAAGCGGCGGAGCAGGGCCGGTTGCGCATCCGACCCATGGAGCGCCCGGTTTTCAATCCCGACGCGCCCCGGGCCAGCCTGCCGCCTGAAATCGTGCGTCTGAGTCGTGCCGATCAGTCTGATTCAGCCGACGACCGCGCCTGATGCGACGACCTCGAGGGTATTCCGTAGCAGATGTATAGAATAGAATTGGGATTGCCCCGATCGTTGCTTCTTGGCCGGGACCGAAGCACTCTGAGCTGTTGCCGAGGGGGCGCCCGGG
>JBOGTX010000888.1:0-2373 GCA_050695695.1 Chloroflexota bacterium | reverse complement strand
CCACTGCTCGGGGCGGTCCTGCGGTGGACCTTCCCGCGCTTGCATCCGCTCCGAATCGTCGTCGCGGTTGTCGTCGCCGAGGAGGCGCTGGTCGCCTTCGGGGGCACCAGCCTAGCGCCGATCGTCGAAGGATTCGCCCTCGACCCGGCCGGCCGAGTCGCCCTCGCGGTCGCCGCCCTCGCCGCGCTGGCGGTCCTCGTGGCGCTGGCCGATGACGCGACGACCGCCGACGGGATCACGACCGGACTCGTCGGCCTGGCGGGGGTCGCGTTGGTGGTCGTGGCGAACGCGAGCCTGGTCACCGCGGCGACGGCTTCGACCGCGACGGCGGTCGTCCTGTCCTGGGGGCTGGCCCGAGGCAGCGGGGCCGGCGCTTCCCACCGGTCGGTCCAGCGGTACCTGGTTTGGATGCTGTTGGCCGGAAGCGGCCTTCTTTTCTCCGGAGCCTTCGATGGATTGTTCCAGCGAGCGGCCGTGCCGGGCGTGCTGGCGCCCGCCGCCGCGTTCTTCGTGGTCGGGGCCGGAATATTCGTCGCGGCGCTCCCCTTCTCGCTCTGGCTCCCCGCCTTGTGCGACGAAGCCCCCGAGGGCGCCGGCCTGATCGTCGCGCTGCTGGGTTGCGCGGTGATGGCCGTGCTCGAAGCAACCGCCGCCGGCAGCCCGTTTCTCGCCGGCGACGCCGCCCTGCGCGGCGCCCTTGGCACGGGAGGCGCGGTCGCGGCAATCGTCGGGTCCTTCCTCGCCCTCGGGGAAAAGCGGCCGGGCCGGGCGGTGGCGTACCTGATCGGCGCCGGCGCCGACTTTTCGCTGGCTGGCCTGGCCTCGAACTCGACCGACGCGCTGGTGCCCACGCTCTGGCTGCTCGGGGCCCAGGCCCTGGCCGCGTCGCTGGTCCTGACCGTCCTGTTCCGTGTCGGCCGGCCGGGATCGGTCAGGGGCGCCGTCTCCTTGAGCGGATTGGTCTGGCGCCGCCCGCTGCTGGGGTGGTCGATCGTCGTTGGACTCCTCAGTCTGGTGGGCATGCCACTGACCGCTGGCTTTGTCGGGCGCTGGGAAACGATCGAAGCCGCCGGCTGGCAGGTTAGTGGGCTTGCCGTCGGGATGCTGATCGCCAGCATCCTGGGGGGACTGGCGATTCTGCGCCGGTTCGACTCGGTCTTCGACGCCTCCGAGCTACCGCCGGAGCCAATTCGCGCCGCCGACCTGACCGCGGCCCTGATCGCCCTGGCGCTGATCGTCGGCGGAATCTACCCGTGGCCGATCTTCGCCCTCTTGCGGTAGCGCGAAAGGAAGGTCCGGCAGCCCTGTCATCAGGTTGCTTCATGCGATAGGATAGGGAAAAGATCGTCCGAACGGAGAACCAAGATGGCCACCTCGACGCGTGACCAATTGCACCAGCTCGTCGAAAAACTCCCGGATTCCGAGCTTGATGCCGCCCGACGTTACCTCGAGTACCTCGAAACGACCGGGAAGCTCCCGCGTATCCTGGCCGAGGCGCCCGAAGAGCCGGAGCCGGTCTCGCCGGATGAGGCCGCGGCCCTCGCTTCCGCCGAGGCTCAAGTCGCGCGCGGCGAGCTCGTCCCCGACGCCGAGGTCGATCGCGCGTTGGCCAGGGCGCGCCATAGTAGACGATGAGTCCCCCGCCAGCATGGCAGATTTCCTGGACACCAGCGGCAATCGACGATCTGGCTGACCTGGACGATACGGCGGGCTTGCGAATCCGTGCGGCGGTCCAGCGCCTTGCCGAGACGCGTGAGGGCGATGTAAAGAAACTCAAGGGCATGGGCGATCGATGGCGTCTACGCATCGGTGACTGGCGCGTGCTCTTCCGCTTCGCTCGCGACCCCCAGACTCTCATTGTCTTGCGCGTCGTGAACCGGCGGGAAGCTTACCGCGACTGACCCTGACCCGCCGGGAAACGATTGACGCGGCTGCCGTCCGCGCCTAAGATAGACCGCGATGACGGCGAGTGGCTGGCTGGCCGCGGATAATCGGGCCGCCGTGTCGCGTCACTTCGCACGGTCGGCCTGCTCGATCAGGAGTCGTCGATGTTCAAATCGCGATCTCTTGCCGTCGCCGCGTCACGGTTCGCCGTGCTTGCCCTGCTGGCCGTGGGGATCGTGGCCTGGCCGCCCGGAGTCGCGCTGGGCGGTCCTTCATCCACCACGATCTACCTTCCGCTCGTCTCGAATTGTCCGCCAACCCCGGAGCTCGTGCAGCCGGCGAATGGCGCGACCCTCACGACGCTGACGCCGCTCTTCGTCTGGACGGCCCCGGCGATCGGCGGCCAGTCCACCTTTTTTGTCGACGTCACGACGGACCCAACGTTCCAAAGTTATGACCGCTTGCACATCTATTCAGATCCATCTGACC
>JBOGTX010000887.1:0-2065 GCA_050695695.1 Chloroflexota bacterium | reverse complement strand
CAGATGGAGCAGGATTCCGTCGAAGCGGTCGCGCGCGATCGGGTCGACGATCGCGGCGCGGATCGTGTCGGACGCCTCGGCGGTGACCGTGCCGGTCGTCGGCGGGTGCATGGCGAAGAAGATCGGGACGAAGTCCCAGCCCTCGGCGCGCCCCTGGTCGAGCATGCCGCCCAGGACCGAGCGCGTCCCCGCGGCGGCGGTGATGATCTGATCGCCGACCCACCAGGTGCCCTGCGGTCCCCGAAAGTCGGCCAGTGTCGTCGGCCGAGGATGAAACGTATTGGTCTCGTGATTGAAACCGGCGAGCGCGACCCGCATGGGTTACTCCTTCCGCCAGCAGAGCGAGTGTCGATTCGGCTGCCGCGGGGCCCATTATAGCCGGTTGCCGCCGGCTTCGCTCTCCTCAGACCGGCCACGATCCACCAGGTCGACAGCCGGCTCCCGTCGAGCCATGCGGCCACCGGCACAGCGATAGCTCGCACGGCCTCCGCTGACTCCGTGGTAGGACACGAGAAGCATGCGTGAATAGCCGTTGAATGCCTTGAGCGGCATCCCAGCCGGTGCGAAAAGGTCCTGCCCAATCGGAACAAAGCGCCGCGACGGGAACGGGAACGAGCCGCCGGAGAGCTTCGTAAAGATCCGCTCCTGCCCGTCGTCGAGCGGCTCGTAGGTCACTTTTTCCTCGAGCTGACCGTCCACGACCCGGACGTCGACGCGAAGCTGATTCGAGCGGTAGGTGCCCGCGTAGGGCGTGAGATCGCTGACCGGGGTCGGGTCCGTCAGGAGGTCGGGAACCTCGACGTGCAGGTGTTCACGAAGCAGCCAGAGCAGAAGCTGGTCATGGAGCGCCATCGCTCGTGGATCGTTGCCATAGGCGGCAAAGGCGAGGTCGTGTTCCGGCACGACGGCCAGAATTGCCACTCCGCCGGGCGACGCTCCGGACATGGAGAGCACTGTCGTTTTTCCAAATGGCGCGAGCAACCAGCCGAGCCCGATGGGAGGAACGTTCGGGGTTCCCATGTCGTGGGACACCAACTGCATGCGCGCGGTTAGCTCACGTGAGAGCATGCGTTTTCCCGACGGCGAGACTCCGCCGGCGAGATGGGTCCGCGCGAAGGCAAGGAGATCCCGGATGGTGCCGATCGGCGTGCTGCCAGCGGGCGCCCAGGAGTCCGGCAGCATGAACATGTCCGTCCGCCGGGCACCCCTGGTCGCCGGATCGGGGAAGTGGCCAACGGCGGTGCTCCGCAGGATGGCTTCCTCGGCCGAGGTGCCCGAGTCGGCCATGCCAACCGTTGCGTACACCTCGCGCTTGAGGAGGTCGTGGTACGACGTACCCGTCACGACTTCGAGGAGGCGCCCGGCGACGATCATCCCGCCATTCGAGTAGCTGATGTATTCTTCTGGTCCGAAGAGGGCCCCACAGGACTGCCCGAGCCCGTCGAGGTAGACCTTCAGGGCATCGCGCCCCCTGGCATCAACCAAATACAAGTCCGCATCGATCCCGTTGGTATGGTTCAGGAGATGTCGGACGCGGATCTTTTCGGCCGCCGAGGGCGTGATCAGTTTGAACTCCGGTAGGTACCGGGTGACGCGCTCTTCGAGATCGACGGCACCGCGCTCGGCCTGTTGGAGCACCAGGGTCGTGGTCAGGAGTTTCGTGACGGATCCAAAGAGGAATCCGGTGTCGTCACGCATCGGCGCCCCGGTAACCGCGTTCGCCACCCCATGGGCCACGACAGTCTGGTCGCCGGCGTGGTAGACGCCGGCAAGGTAGCCCGGGATCTTGCTCGTCTCGCAATAGGCGGTGGTCTGCTCGCGGATCTGCGTCGCTACATTGGACAGCGTGTCGTGTGACATTCCAATCCCCTTTCAACATCTCGGCGCGGATGACGCCTTGAACATTGTTCAAGTGGAAACGGTAGCACACAACTTGAACTTAGTGCAAGTGTTGACTCGGGTCTAACGCGGATTCGTCGGGCGGCAAGCAACCGGGGAGCACGGGCGTCGCGCCCGCTCGTGCCCACAGGGAAGCCGCCAGCGATCTTGCGTTCTACCCTGCTTT
>JBOGTX010000886.1:0-11219 GCA_050695695.1 Chloroflexota bacterium | reverse complement strand
CGAGCCAGGCGAGTACCTGACGTTCGACCTGGGCAGCCCAGTAGGTGGCATCCAGCGCCCGCGCGAGCTCTCGGGCCGGCTCCAGCGCGGAGCGGAGGCGCTCGGCGATCTCGCCGGGCTGGTCGAGCGGATTCGCGAACAGCATCTCCAGGCGATGAACGATCTCGCCAGGGCGCGCGGTGCCGGTCAAGGGAAGCTCAGAAGCCGGCGCCCCATCGAAGGAGACGAGCGCGAGCGTGTCGGATAGTCCCCGCAGGGCTTCGGGGCCGAGCGTCGGACCGGTGCCCATCTCCCGGTAGCCCTGAGCGAGCGCCCAGAGACTCGCCAGCAGGTTACCGCTGTCGACGGTCGAAACGTAGCGCGGCAAGAGCGGTTGGAGGGTTCCGGTGTGGTACCAGTTGAGCAGGTGCCCTTCGAATCGCTCGAGTCGCTCCAGGGTGTCGAGAGTCGCTTCTCCGCGCTCGGCGACCTGAACCGGCGTGAGGTAACCGAAGTCGTGGGCCGCGAGCGTGGCGAGCAACCCCAGGCCGACGTTTGTCGGCGAGGTTCGCTCGGCAAGCTCGATCCGCGGAGCCTCCTGGTAGTTGTCCGGCGGCAGCCAGTTGGTCTTTGGCCCGACGAAGTCGTCGAAGTAGCGCCACGTCTCCCGGGCGATTCGTCGCAATTGGAGCTGGTCGGATACGTTGAGAGTACGTTCGGGGTGGCTCGGTTCGACGGCGCCGAGCCACGCGACAATGACCGAAGCGAGCGCCCACGGCAGCAGAAACGGAGTCGCCACGGCGAGTGCCGACGGGCTCGCCGCGAGGACCACGCCCCACGCCCCGACGGAGCCGAGGCTGACCAGCGCCACCTGCCAGGTTAGCTCGCCTTCTCCCAACCGCGGCTTCCGACCCGCCTTGTAGGGTTGCCATTCAAGAAGGTAGCGGTGCGAAATGAAGCTTCTCCACAATGAGCGCGCGATGGCGTCGAGTGCGAGGAACGCCTGCAGAGGCATGAACGCCGCGACGATCAGGGCTCTCAGCCAGGAGGTGCCTTGCTCGCGCCAGGTTCGCCCCGACGCGAGGACGTCCAGCGGCTGACCGGGCACCCAGGCGATCAGGTGCAGCGCGGGGGGCGCCAGGATCATGAGCCCGACGAGCAGACTCCAAATCACCGCCGACTCGGGAGCGAGCAGCCAGCCGGCCAGGAGAAGGCCGATGCTCGTCGCTGGAATCAGGCTGCGACGGAGGTTGTCCAGGATTTTCCAGCGGTTGAGTGCTCCGATTGGATTGGCTTCCCGCTCACCCCCGGCCACCGGCACGGAATTCCCGACCCAGGCCGCGATCTGCCAGTCGCCACGGGTCCATCGGTACTGGCGCGCAACGTCGGCAGCGTAGCGAGGCGGAAACGCGTCGTACAATTCGACGTCCGTGGCCATTCCCACCCGGACGTAGGAGCCCTCGAGAAGGTCGTGGCTGAGGAGCCTCGCCGGTGGAAAGCGCCCGCCGAGCACCCGATGGAAGGTCTCGACGTCGTAGATGCCCTTGCCGTAATAGCTTCCCTCGCCCGCGACGTCCTGGTAGAGGTCGGACACGGCCCGGGTGTACGGATCGACGCCGCCCGAGCCGGCGAAGACTCGGGCAAAGCGCGTCGCGGTCGCACTCGGCAGGCTCGGGCTTACTCGTGGCTGAATGATCGTGTAACCACCGACGACCCTCCGCCCGTCGGGGGCGAGGCGTGGACGATTCAGTGGGTGCGCGAGGGCGCCAATCAGGCGACGGCCAGCGCCGTGCGGCAACTGGGTGTCGGTGTCGAGGGTGATGACGCATCGCACGCCCCGAAGCCGCGAGGGGTCACCGGCGATTGGCCGTAGCGTCTCGGGAGACGCCGCGTCATTGTCCAGCAGCCAGGCATTGAGTTCTTCTAGCTTGCCGCGCTTGCGCTCCCAACCCATCCAGCACCGCTCGGTCTCGCTCCAGCGACGCGGGCGCCAGAACAGGGTAAACGCACCGGTCGGATAACGACTGTTCAGAAGATCGATTCCTCGGGCGGCCTCCTCGACCAGGGCGGCATCCGTGTCCAGCTCGCTGGTGGGAGCGTCCACGAGGTCGGCCAGGAGCGCGAACCGGAGGTTGGCGTCGCGGTTCGCCAGGTAGCGGATCTCGAGGTGATCGAGGTCTTCCCGAATCGACTCGGACGAGACGAGGAGCGTTGGGACCGCGGTCAGCGTCCGCCACTCGTCGGGAACACCATCGGCGAAGGCGAGCTTGGGTAGGGGCTGGGGCTGAAGCGTCAGGCCCGCGATGCAGTTGACGATCTGGATCGCCAGCTCGCTCGCGGGCACCAGCGCCAACAGGCCGATCAGGACGAACGTGGTGGCTCGATCCAGGCCCGGGCTTGACGGGACGATCAGCGCGAACGGAATTGTCAGGATCAGGAGCGTGCCCACGGCGATGCTCGAGAGGTACAGGTTAGCCGGCCGGCGGAAAACGCGCGGGATGAGCCGCTGGCGAACCGGGATGCGGCAGCCGACCCGAGATTCCAACCGCGGGCGCCCGGCGTCGACCAGATAGTAGCCGATGTGACCCTGATAATCGCCTCCGGTCGCGCTGGCCGCCTCGACCGCCGCGTCGGCGACCGCGACCTCGGTCCAGCGGGACCGCCGAGCGATCTCCTCGACGACGTGGCGATAGCGGTCGCGGGTTTCGAAGTCCATGCGGCGGTACACGTCGGATGGCTCCGCGCGTAGCGTGGCCTCGACGAGGCTGACTTGCTCGAAGACGTCGCGCCAGTCCAGCCTCGCGAGCAACCGTAAGCTGCCAATCCCGTTGGCGATGGTCGCCTGGTCCGTGGCGTGGCGGCGTTCCTCCAGTTGGATTGCCTCGAACGTTGGCTGATCCCACTTCAGGTCCAGCCAGGCGAGCACCGGGCTGAGCGCGCGCGACTCGCCTTGAAGCTGGCCGATCAAGCGGTCGGCGAACACGGCCGAAGGATTGGACTGCTCGCGAGCCAGGTCGGCAATCATGAAGAGCAGCTGGTCGGTGGATCGGCGAGCGGCGACGAGGAGCCGATTGGCCCAGAAGTCGGCCCATTCGAACTCGTGTTGCTGATCGTCGATCTTGGCCGCCAGGTAGCTCAAACGCTCGGTGAGGGCGAGCCGGACCAGCAGCGGTAGAGCCCAGATCTCGCTCATGGTGAGAGGCGACACCTTTTGGTAGGCGATCAGAAAGTCGACCACGTCCTGTTCCGACAGGTCCGCGTCGGTGACCGCCACTAGCTCGGCGGCCAGGACGTAGGCCCGGGGCTGGCCATGTTGAGGACCAATCTCAAGGATGGGCAGAACGTCGTAGATCTGGCGCGAAAGATTGCGACGCACTTCCGCGAGTTGCCGTTGGATCACGTAGGCGTTGTCGAGCAGCCACTCGGCCGAGATCGAGATGGTTTGCTCGAGTTGGACGGCCTGGGCGAGGTCCATGGTGATCGCGCCGATCGTTCGCTCGCAATCGCGCAGGCGGCCCCAGAGCGGGCGCGGACGGCGTTCCCGGAGCGCTCCCGCTTGCTGCTCCGCCAGCCGGACGGCGTGAAGCCGCAACTGGTCTGACGAGAGGCGCTCCCGTCTCTGGAGCTCGGCGACGCGTCCGGCCCCGGCGCGGCGGGGACGAACGATGAAGATCGCCGGTTGGGTGTTTTCCCCGCCACGGAGCACGTCGAGCACCGCGCGGGACTGATGAATCGTCGCCTCGACGATGACCAGCGTCTCTCCGGGGGTTGCCCACCCTCCGTAGCGTTGACGAACGGAGTCGCGCAGGCCGGCGTCGAGCCACCGAAACAGACGCCAGCCTGCCAGGGCACCCACGATGAGGAGCGCGGCGAGAATCATCACATTGATGGCATCGCGGGGTAGACGGATTGGCGCGAGCAGGAGGAAATAGACGACCAGGACGGCAATCGTGGTGAGCGGACCCGCCACGGCGCCCCAGTGCTGGGTCACGCCGTCGACGACCATTGTCCCATCGGGCAGGCTCGAAATCGCGACGGCGCGTCGGAATCCACCGCGTCGAACGCTCCGCAGTGCGACTCGTCCGGTCCCACGGTCTGGATAACAGCCGAGGACAAGGTCCGGGGCGGCCTTAGCGCGCAATCGCTGGTACCACACCCGGCTCACGACAGTATCCAGGTCATCTCACGAGAACCCGTGGGTAACTCCCCGCCTGGCGACCGACGGTTGTCAGCGCGATGGCCGAATCGGCCCGTTCAAGACGACTGTGCCATCCCGGTCGATGTACCCGGAGTGCAGAATCAGACGTGCATCGAGGTCGTCGTAGCTACCTGGCTCCCCGTCGGTCTCCGCGATGGCCGCGGGGTCGAAGACATGAAAGTAGGTGACCGGACGGTCCGCGTCGTGGCCGCCTTGCGCGATCATGCGCAGGCCAGCCGCACCCGCGATGCTGACGCCCCGTTCGCGCTCCAGCACGAGACGCACCGCTCCCGCGAGCGGCACCGGCCCCGACCTCTCCCAGAATTGCCACATCATGGCTTTCCCCTCGTTACGACGCCGGCACCGATCGTACGTTGGTCGCTTTGGGTGTCCCGCGGCGCTCGTCGCGTCCCAGGTCGTAATCGACGGCGAGCCCAACTCGTAACTGTTCGTACGGGGTCGTCCCCTGGACGTCGCTCCGATGAAAGAAGAGATCCTTGCCGTCGGTCGATCCGCCCTCCGGAACAATGAAGCCGAAACCCCGGTCAGTCACCAGATTCTTTATCGTGCCTCGTGCCATCTCCGTGATCCTTTCTCACCCGTGCCCGTCGTTCGGTGCTTGCTCGTCCGTGACGGGCATGCACCGAATGCTCGCGTTGGTATCGTCCACGAGCCTCGACGCGTGTTACAACCCACGAAGAAAGATGATTTTTGCTTCGTGTATTATAATGCACTATTCGCAATGGTACTCTTGGACCGATGGACTGTCAATCATCGAGAACGCGAAAGCGCCCTGAACCGCGGTGACCGGCCACGGGCTGATCGTCACCGACGATCTCGGCCGTCTCGTCACGCGAATCCGACAACTCGGGCGTGGGGACGCTGCTCGCTTCAATCCGTGTTGCGATACAATGGGGTGCCGCTCGAAATCCGGCGGCGCGGAAGGTTTGAGGAGGAAAAGGTGTCCGAGCAGCAGTCCGAGCCCGTCTACGACGTCCAGCTTCAGCGCGACGTCCCAGCCGCGATGCGCGATGGAACGCGTCTGCGGGCCGACGTGTACCTCCCGAAGGGCGCTGGCCCCTGGCCGACCTTGCTCGAGCGCACCCCGTACAACAAGGAGACGTCGTCCGAGGTCGCCCTTGGCGCGCCGGAGTATTACGCCTCGCGTGGCTACGCCGTGGTGATCCAGGACGTACGCGGGCGCTTCAAGTCGGATGGCGCCTTCTATCCCTTCCACGACGATGGCTGGCGGACGAACCGCGATGGCTACGACACCGTGGAGTGGATCGCGGCGCAACCCTGGTCGAACGGGAAGGTCGGCACGATCGGCGGATCGTATTCGGGCGCGACCCAGTACCAGATGCTGCCAACGCGTCCCCCGCACCTGACCGCCCAGTTCGTCCGCGAATCTTCGAGCGACTATCGCGCCGAATGGGTCTACCGGGGCGGCGCCCTCGAATTGGCGTTCGTCCTGCCCTGGGCGCTCAACGTGACCCTGAGCAATGTCGCGCATCTCGTCCCGCCCGAAGAGGTCGAGCGACGGGCGGCGGTGCTGACCGGCGTGCGCGAGGAGATCGACACCTGGTTCACCGATCGTCCGCTCGCCCCGTGCCGCTTTCTGGCCGGATTGAGCGACTGGTACAACGAGTGGCTCGATCACCCCGACGACGGTCCCTTCTGGTGGCAGTGGAACGTCGCGCTGAAGCACCACGAGGTCGATACACCGGTCTACCATCTGGGTGGCTGGTTCGACGGCTTTTTGCGCGGAACCCTGGAGAATTTCAAGGGCCTGCGAACCGGCGCCCGAAGCGAGCGGACCCGCGCGGCGCAGAAGCTGATCATCGGCCCCTGGGTCCACGGACCAACCAACATCGACAAGCGCGTTGTCGGCGAGATCGACTACGGACCGGAGGCGGCGGTGCAGTTCAACCCCCTCCGCCTGCGCTGGTTCGATCACTGGCTCAAGGGCACGGACACCGGCGTCACGGAGGAGCCGACGGTCCGCTTTTTCACGATGGGCGCGAACGTCTGGCAAACCGCCAGCGACTGGCCGCCGCCGGACGCGCGCCCCCTCGTCCTCTATTTGGCCGGCGGCAAGAGCGGCAGTGCCCAATCCCTGAACGACGGACGACTTTCCTTCAGCGCGCCTGGCGCGACCGACCAGCCGGATAGCTACCTCTCCGACCCGAACGAACCGGTCCCCACCCGTGGCGGTGGCTTTCTCGGCGCGTTGAACGGTGGCTACGACCAGCGCCCGGTCGAGCCGCGGGTGCTCACCTACACCAGCGAGCCGCTGACCAAAGATCTCGAGCTCTCGGGAACGGTGACGGCGACCCTCTACGCCATGTCCAGCGCCCGCGATACCGACTGGATCGCCCGCATCAGCGACGTGGCGCCGGACGGGGAATCGCGGATCGTGGCCGACGGGATTCTCCGCGCCCGCTACCGGAGCTCGCTCGAGCGGCCGGAGCTCCTGACGCCGAACCAGATGGAGAAGTTCGAGGTCGATTGCTGGTCGACGAGCAATCGCTTCCAGGCCGGCCACCGGATTCGGGTCGCGGTGACGAGTAGCTGCTTCCCGCGCTGGGATGCGAACCCGAACACCGGCGAGCCGTTCGGTCGGAACAAGGCCGGCGTCGTCGCGCTCAACACCGTCTTTCACGACGCGTTCCGCCCGTCGAGCGTCACGCTCTCGGTGCGAGGCTGACCAGCGTATCGCGCCATAGAGCATCCTGAACTTTGAAAGGAGGCGCTCACCGAGTACGTAGGGCAGGGGGCGGTGGGGCAGGTGGGCGGGGGAGCTTGTCTCCTGCCCGCTCCCCACGCCTACCCCCTGCCCTACGGCATCCAAACGCCATCCTCAATATTCGCGATGCTCTATGCTAGCAAATTAGCCCTTGCTCGCGCGCCAGGGTGACGGCGTGGGTCCGGTTGGCGGCGTGCAGCTTGCTCAGAATGTTCGAGACGTGGTTCTTGACCGTTCCCTCGGCCAGGGTGAGGCTGGCCGCGATCTCGCGGTTGCTCGCGCCCGCGGCCAGAAGCTTCAGGACCCCGCGCTCGCGATCGGTCAGCGCTTCCTCCGTCACGGCACGCGGATGGCGGCCAAACTCCAGGAGCAGCTTGCTCGCCACCCGCGGCTGAATGAACGACTCGCCGGCGTGGACCCTTCGAATGGTGTCGATCAGCTCGGTCGCCGGCACGTCCTTGAGCAGATAGCCCATCGCGCCGGCCTTGACCGCATCGAAGACGTACTCTTCGTAGTCGAACGTGGTCAGGACAATGACCCGGGTCTCGGGGCACGCGGTGGTGATCAGCGCGGTGGCCTCGACGCCACCGCGCCGCGGCATCTGGACGTCCATCAGGGTGATGTCGGGCCGCAGGCTGATGGCCTGGTGGACGGCTTCCTCGCCGTCGGCGGCCTCGCCGACGACTTTCAGCCCCGGCTCCAGGTCGAGGATCGTGCGCAGCCCGTGGCGCAGGAGCGTCTGGTCCTCAGCCAGGAGGATCCGAATCTCGGGCACCGTCACCCTCCTTCACTGGAATGCTGGCGCGCAGTCGAGTGCCGCCCCCGGCCCGTGGACCGAGGGTGAGCGTCCCCCCCATCGCCTCCACGCGCTCGCGCATGCCAAGAACACCGTAATGGCCGCCCTCGGACCGAGCGGCCGCGCCCAGCCCCACCCCGTCATCTTCGACTTCGAGCCGGGCGAAGCCGTCGTGCCAGTCGACGGACACCGCGGCGTGGCGCGCCCGGGCGTGCCTGGCAACGTTGGCCAGCCCCTCTTGCGCCACTCGGTACATGGCCTCCTGGACGTCACGGTCGAGCGCGTCGGCCGGTTCGCTGACCGTGACCGCGACCTCGAGGCCGGCGCGCCGCCCCAGCCCCGAAGCCAGATCGGTCAGCGCGGCGCCGAAGGGCTGCTCGTCCAGGGCCCGCGGACGCAGCCCGGCCAGCGAGCTCCGTAGATCGGACATCGTCGAGCGCACCAGCGCCTTGGTGTCCTCGCACTCGGCGTTGGCCCGGGCCGGGTCGACCGCCTGGAGGCGCTGCGCCGCCTCGAGCTTGATCGCGATCAGCACCAGGGCGTGGCCCAGGCTGTCGTGCATCTCGCGCGCCAGCCGGTTGCGCTCGCGGAGCGCGGCCAGCTCGACCTCGCGCGCTGCCGAGAGACGAAGCTGCTGGTGCGCCTCCCGCAGCTCGGCGATCAGCAGCTCGCCTTTGATGCGGCTTTTTACGAGGGCGGCGATGCTGTAGTCAAGGCCGATCATGACGACGAGCGTGAACAAATCGGAGAAATCCTGATCGATCGGGCGGCCGCGAAAGAAACCGCTGGCGTAGAGATAGAGCAGTGTGCTCGCCGCCACCGGAACGAGGCTCGCCTGCCACTCCAGCGCCTGGCAGGCCACGCCGACCACGACGTAGATCAGCGCGATGAACGCGCCGTGCAGCAAGACGAGCGCCGTGGTGAGCGCCAGGCCCACGCCCAGCATCAGGTAGACCAGGCCCTGGCTCACCCGCCCGCCCTGGCGCATGCGCCGCCAGCGCCAGGAGCGGATCGTCACGACGAACCAGCCGCTGAACGCGACCATCAGGATGGCGGTCAACAACCCATTCAGGGTGTAGGGCAACGACGGGTCGGACTGGATGGCCTGAGCGGCGCAGTAGATCATCAGGATCGCGATGACCCCACACCAGAACAGGCCGACACCACGGAAGAGCCGCCTGGGCGGGCGATCGGGCTCTCCCCAGCTCTTCGAAACCGTCGTCACGACTGGCACTCGCTCCATCGTCATGCGTCCTCAGGTAGAGTTTAACATGAGGCATCCCGAGCTCTGGAGGGTGGCGCCCACGGCATCCGTGGGCGGCTTTCCAAAGTTCGGGATGCTTCATGTTAAACGCGGACTACGCCTCGCGGAAGCGGAAGGTGCGGCGGGCCAGCGCGAAGCAGATCAGGCCGTAGCCGAAGAGCACCGCGATATCCGGCAGCACCTGGGCGAATCCCTGGTCGAAGATCATCAGGCCGTTGAAGCCCCGCATCGCCCAGGCGTTCAGGGTCACCAGGCCGACGCTCTGCATCCACGCTGGCTCGGTCGAAATCGGCCACCACGACCCGCCGAGCGCCGAGAAGCTGAGCACGATCAGCATCGTGACCGGGCGCACCTGCCGCTGCGACTTGACGAACGAGACCAGGACCATGCCAAGGCCGGTCGCGGCAAAGCTCGTCCCGACGATCACCAGGGCCAGCGCCAGCAGCGACGCGCCAAGGTCGATCTTGAAGAGCAGCGCGCCCAGCCCGAACAGGACCGTCAGCTGCACCAGCGATTGAATGAACTGGGCCAGCAGCTTGCCGCCAAGCAAGGCGGCCGTCGAGAGCGGCGCGATCAGGAGCCGTTTGATGGTGCCGGCGTCCTTCTCCTCGAGGATCGATCCCGCGCCCCCCATCAGGCCAAAGAGCGCGAACATCAGGGCGTAGCCAGGCACGGCGTTGTCCTGAGGATTAGCGCTTCCACCGGTCGCGCTGACCATCTGGATGGCGACCGGTGGCGACTGGTCGAGCTGGCGGCTGGCCCGGGCCACGAGCTGACCGACGATGGCGGGGTCGGCCTTGCCGCCCGCCTGGATCTGCGCCCGCGATACCGCCTCGGCGGTAACCCGGGCGAAGGCGAGCCGCTGGACGACCGCTTCCACGCGGTCGCGGGCAGCCTGGGCGCCCCGGCTGCCGTTATTGGCCACGCGGTAGTACGTCACCTTCGCGACCGGCTGGCTCCCTTCCACCGCCGTCGAGAAACCGGCCGGGATGATCAGGAGCCCGACCTGGCTGCCATCGCGCACCGCCTGCTCCGCGGCGTTCTCGTCGGTGGTCATTTGGACGGTCAGCGATGGCGTCTGACGCAGCCCGTCGATCAGGGCCCGGGCCTCCGGGCCGCCGTCGTGGTCGACGACTGGCAGGACGGTCGGGCCGCTCGATCCGCCGTCGCCGAGATTCGCGAACGCCGAGCCGAGAATCGCCATCAGGAGCAGCGGCACGGCGAACATCATCACCAGCGCGGCGCGGTCTCGGGAAAACTGGCGCAGGTCCTTGGCCGCCACCGCCCACATTTTGTCGAGCATCGGTCTCCTTCTCCCTTCAGTCCCGCAGCCGCTTGCCGGTCAATTGGATGAAGAGCTGCTCCAGGCCGCGCGGGCGCGTCGTGACGATCTCTTCCACCCGCAGGCGCAGCAGCTCTTCGAGGGTGCCGAGGGCGACGATCCGGCCACCGTCCATGATCGCGATCCGGTCGCAGAGCTGCTCGGCCTCTTCCAGGTAGTGGGTGGTATAGAGGAGGGTCGTGCCGGCGCGTTGTAGCTCGTGGATAATGTCGAAGATCTTCTCCCGCGATTGCGGGTCCACGCCCACCGTCGGCTCGTCGAGCATCAGAAAGGCCGGTCGGTGCAGAATACCAAGGGCGAGGTTGAGGCGCCGCTTCATACCACCGGAAAATCCCCGGATCGGCTCGCGGGCGCGGTCGGCCAGTCCAACCTGCTCCAGCACCTCGCGGATCCGCGCCGGGCGCTCGCCGCGGGGCAGGTCGTAGATTCGGGCAAAGAAGTCGAGATTTTCCAGCGCCGTCAGGTCGTCGTAGAGAGCGATCTCCTGCGGCACGACGCCGATCTGGCGCTTGACGTCCAGCCCGGCCAGGATCGACCGGCCGTCGATCGTGATCTCGCCCCGGTCGGGCGCGAGATAGGTGCTGAGCAGGTTCACCGTCGTGCTCTTGCCGGCGCCGTTCGGGCCCAGCAAGCCGAAGATCTCGCCGCGTCCGATCTCGAAGCTCAGGTCATCGACGGCGGTACGGTCGCCAAAGCGCCTGGTGAGCTGGCGCACCACCAGCAGCGATTCTCCGTCTGTGCCCGGGCGCGTGGGGGTCGCCGCGGGCGCGGCAGCTCCAGATTCCATCGCGGTCTCCTTTCTCTCGAACCGAGATCCAGGATAGGCGTGGTCAGCCGGAAACAACAGTGCGGAACGGCCGAACCGGACCCGTGCCAAAAGTCACGGTCGGGCGA
>JBOGTX010000885.1:0-2797 GCA_050695695.1 Chloroflexota bacterium | reverse complement strand
CTCTCGGCCAGTGGACGCTGGCTCGCCTTCGCGTCGGAGTACGACGCCCGCGTCGATCTCTTCGTCCTCGGGACCGAGGGCTGGCCGGTTCAGATCACCGCGGATCGGGCCGCTTCGAGTGGCAGCTTCGCCTGGTCGCCGGATGACTCGCGAATCGTCTTCACCGCCGCGAGCGACGGGAAGCTCTGGACCTGTCCGCGCCACGGCGGCGCGCCCCAGCGTCTGACCTTCGGCGAAGGCCGGCATCACACGCCGCGTTTCTCCCCGGATGGCCGCTGGATCAGCTTTCTCGACGATCGTGGCGAGACGGTCGACGTCATCGTCATCTCGGAAGACGGAAGCTGGCAGCGCAAGCTGAATCGGGGCTCGGACTTTCCGATGGATCCTTCCTGGTCGCCGGACAGCAAGCGGCTCGTCTGGCACGCCTACCCTTACAACTGCATGCCGTGGGACGAGAGCGCCCTGGTCGTGGCCGACGTCGAGGCCGGTGAGCCGCGCCCGATCGCGTCGGGCGAGCGGATCGCCTACGCCAACGCGCGATTCTCGCCGGATGGTCGGCGCATCGTCTGCGTCTGCGACCGATCCGGCGCGCTGAACGTCATGGAGATGTCGGCCGATGGCTCGGAGAAGCGGCTCCTCCACGAGGACCGCTGGGAGCACGGCGAACCCACGTATTCGCCGAATGGTCAGACGATCGCCTATACCCGGAACGTCGACGGCGACTATTCGATCTGGCTGGTCCCGTCCGGTGGCGGACCCGCGCGTCCCCTGGCCGATGCTCCCGGGCACCTGACCTCGCCGGGCTGGGCCCCCGACGGCGAGAGCGTCGTCTACCTCCACGACAGTCCGGTGGCCCCCGCGGACGTCTGGCGGGTGGACGCGCGATCCGGGCGTCGCCAACAACTCACGTTCTCGTCGATGGGAGGGGTTGCCGCGGAGGATCTGGTCATGCCGGAGCACGTCACCTGGCAAAGCTCCGATGGGTTCGAGGTGCACGGTCTCCTCTACCTGCCCAAGGATCTCCGACCGGGCGAGCACGGTTGTCTGGTGAATATTCACGGTGGGCCGATGAACCAGTCGCGGAGCGTCTGGAACGGGCCAATTCAATACCTCGTCCAGCGCGGCTGGGTCGTCATTCAGCCGAATTACCGCGGGTCGCTCGGCTTTGGCCGGACCTATCGCGAAGCCCTCTTCGGCGCCTGGGGCAGGGGCGACCTCGATGACAACGTCGGCGCGATCGACGAATGCCGGCGGCGCGGGCTGATTCGGGCGGACCGCGCGGTGGCCTGGGGTGGCAGCGCCGGCGGCTACGCGACGCTGGTCTGCGTGACCGGCGCTCCTGACCGCTTCGCCGGCGGCATCGCGCTGTACGGCCTGTACGACCTTTACTCCTTCGGTCTCGAGACGCACCGCTACGAGCGCTATTACGTCGAGACGATCCTCGGACCGAGCAGCGACAACGACACCACCTGGCGCGAGCGATCGCCGATCGGTTTCGTCGATCGGATCCGCGTCCCCCTGCTGATCCTCCAGGGGGACGCCGATCGCGTCGTCTGGCCGGCCCAATCCGAGACCCTGAACCGCGAGCTGGATCGACACCAGATCGACTACGAGTACGTCTGCTACCCCGATGAGGGCCACGGCTTCCACCACGTCGCGCACGTCGTCGACTCGACGTTGCGCATGGATCGCTACCTTTGCCAGAAGATCTTGCGCGCCCCGGAGGCCGGTCCGCTGGGAATCATGCCATATCCGCCGGTGACGGAGAGGAGAACGCTGTCATGACCCGCGCGCGTTTGCGTGACCTTGGCATCTCGGTGGGGCTGCTGCCCACTGGAAACTGGAACGCGATCACCGACGTGCCCGGGGTGACGGTCGGGCACCTGACGCTGATCCAGGGGAGCGGTCCGCACGTGCCCGGCCAGGGCCCCATCCGCACCGGCGTCACCGCGATCGTGCCCCACCCCGGCCACTGCTTCGAGCAGCGCGTGCCGGCGGCCATCCACGTCCTGAATGGGGCCGGCGAAATGACTGGCCGTTCCCAGGTCGAAGAGTGGGGCGTCCTGGTGACGCCGATCTACCTGACCAGCACCCACAACGTTGGCCTGGTCTACGACGCGGCGGTCGAGTACGCGCTTCAGCAATCGCCGTCGATCGTCCAGCGGAGCGGCTTCGTCATTCCGGTCGTCGCCGAGTGCAACGACGGCGGGCTCAACGACTCCTACGGTCGCCACGTGCGCAAGGAGCACGTCTTTGCCGCGCTGGCCGGCGCGGCGAGCGGGCCGGTCGCCGAGGGATGCGTCGGGGCGGGTACCGGCATGGTGTGCTACCAGTACAAGGGTGGCATCGGCACCGCCTCGCGGCGGGCGCGCGGCCCGGAAGGCTACGTGGTGGGCGCGCTGGTGCTCGCCAACCACGGCGCGCGCGAGCACCTCTCGGTCGCCGGGGTGCCGGTCGGGCGACTCAGCGCGGTGCCCTACCCGACCTGGCGTCCGCCTCGCCCGCCGGAGCGCGAAGGGTCGATCATCATGGTCGTCGCGACCAACGCGCCGCTCCTGCCCAGCCAGCTTCGGCGCCTGGCGGTGCGCGCGACCCTTGGGCTGGCGCGCACCGGCACGGTCAGCGGCAACGGCAGCGGCGACATCGCGATCGCCTTTTCGACCGGCAACCTGATCCCCCTCGACTCGCCCGAGCCGCTGCAGACCTGGCGGGCGGTGCGCGACGCCTCGATCGATCGGCTCTTCGAGGCGGCGGTCGAGGCGACCGAGGAGAGCGTGCTGAACGCCCTCACCGCCGC
>JBOGTX010000884.1:0-9191 GCA_050695695.1 Chloroflexota bacterium | reverse complement strand
GAGGTGATTTTACCGCCCTTGACGGCCTGGTCAAGCCGTGGCTGAATGACCCCCATCACCGTCTTGCGCAGGTCGTCCTCCGAGACGCCCTTCTCTCGGGCGAGGTCGCTCAGGCTCTTGCCCGCCTCGAGCTTGTTCTCGAGGTCGTCCAGGCTCATGCCCAGCTTGGACGCCACCGCCTCGAACATCGCGTCGGTCTGGCGGTGCATCCGCACCATGAACGCCCAGGACCGATCGAAGAAGCCTCGCTTCCCGTGCTCGATCCGATCCTTGATGTGCTCGGCCTGCTGCTGGGTGAGGTAGCCGCTCTGAACGCCCTGGTCAACCGTCTGCTTTGCCGCCTCTTTGAACGATTGCCCCAGCTTCTGCTCGTCGACCCCAAGGATCGAGGAGAGCTTGCCCAGGAAAATCTCGCGGGCGCGCGTGCTCATCATGTGCATGTGATTCTTCCTCCTACTTTGGTCATGGCTCGGCTGGCGCCGTTCCACCACGGGCGCCGCCGAGGCAATCGACGATCACATATTTCGTGCCAGGCGAAGTCATTCAAGGCGCCCGGCTTGCTTGCGCCCAGCGCAGGGGTGCGCGACAATAAGACCGTGGTACTTGAATCATTCGGGCGGCTGGTCTACCGCTTTCGCTGGCCGGTCGTCGGCCTCTGGATCCTCGTCAGCCTGGTCGCGCTCCCGATCGCCCCCTCGTTACCCGGCGTCCTCAAGGCCGGCGGCTACGGCGATCCGACGCTCGAATCCCAGCGCGCCAGCACGGTGCTTGGCACGGCGCTCGGCTGGCAGTCGAGCACGCTCGTCGTCGTGTTCCACAGCGACCGCTTGACGACCGACAACCCGGCTTTCGCCGCCGCCGCCAATCGGGCGATGGCCGGGCTGAGCGGCCTGGCCGGCGTCGGCCAGATCTCGACGTTCGCACTCGATCCCCAGCAGATCGCCCCTGGCCACCACACCGCCTACGACACCGTCGACCTGACCGTCGCGCCCGAGGACGCCCATCACCTTTTGCCGGTGATCCGCCAGAAAATCAGCTCCAGCGTGCTTGAGGTGAATCTGACCGGCGATCCGGCGTTTTACTCCGATGTCGAGACGGTGAGCGAAGAGGACCTCCGGCGCGCCGAGCTGCTCACCTTTCCAATCGCCCTGTTCGCGCTGGCGCTGGTCTTCGGCTCGCTGGTCTCCGCGGCTGGACCGGTCGTGATCGGCGGCGTCGCGGTCGTCGTCGCGCTGGCAAGCCTCGCATTGGTCGGGCGGGTGACCGACCTATCGATCTTCGTCTTGAACATGGTGACAATGCTCGGGTTCGGCCTGGGGACCGACTATTCGCTATTCCTGGTCAGCCGCTTTCGCGAAGAGCTGCCTCGGCGCTCGACCGAGGACGCGGTCGCGGTCACCGTCGCGACGGCTGGCCGAGCGGTCGCCTTTTCCGGCCTGGCCGTGTTCGTTGGCCTGCTCGGTCTCTTCACCTTCCACTTCATGATGCTGCGCTCGCTTGGCGTCGCCGGCGCGATCGTCGTCCTCCTGGCGGTGCTCGCGGCGCTCACCCTCCTGCCGGCCCTGCTCGGCATCCTCGGCCCGCGCGTCAACCGACTCCCGATCGGGCCGGGTTGGGAAACGCGCAACCTCTTCTGGGACCGGCTGGCGCACTGGGTGATGACCCACTCGGTGCGGGTCATGCTCCCGGTCTTCTTCCTGCTGCTCGCGCTCGGGCTGCCTTTCCTCCAGGCCCACCTGAGCCTGCCCGACGCGCGCGTCCTGCCGACGAGCGTCTCGTCGCGACGCGGCGCCGACGTCTTCCAGCGCGACTTCGGCGAGAGTGAGCTTTCGTCGGTCGTGATCGCGGTCCAGGCCAATGGCTCGATCTATTCCCCGAGCAACCTCGCCGCCTTGCGGCAATTCGTCGTCGACCTCAAGGCCGATCCGAGGGTGCGCGACGTCACCAGCATCGTCAGCTTAGATCCGCGCCTGACCGAAGCGCAGTACCAGCTCCTCTACGCCGATCCGAGCCAGATCTCCGATCCCTACGTCGCGGCGGTGGCCCATCACCTGGCCAGCGACTCGACCACCGCGGTCATCGTGACGACCCGGGCGCCGGCGATCGCGCCGGAGACCGAGGATCTTGTCCGGGCGATTCGCGAGTACCGGCCGGGCGCCGGGCTGCACTTCCTGGTTGGTGGCAGCGCCGGCGCCGAGGTCGACATCGTCGGCGAGCTCTACCACCAGTTCCCCCGGACCCTCCTGCTGATCGTCGGGCTGACCTACCTCTCGCTTTTCGTCCTCTTTCGCTCGGTCATCCTCCCGTTGAAGGCGATCTTGATGAACTCCCTCAGCCTTTTCGCCAGCTACGGCGCGCTGGTGATCATCTTCCAAGACGGGTTCCTGGCGAAGCTGCTCGGCTTCCAGCCGCTCGGCTTCGTCGAGGCAACCTTGCCGATCATTATGTTCTGCATGCTCTTCGGACTCAGCATGGACTACGAAGTCTTCCTGCTCACCCGCATGCAGGAGCTTTACGAGGAGACCGGCGACAACTATTTCAGCGTGACGAACGGCCTGGCGCACAGCGGTCAGGTCATCACCAGCGCGGCGCTCATCGTGGTGGTCGTCAGCCTGTGCTTCGTCAGCGCCGATATCGTGCTGATCAAGGCGCTCGGTCTTGGCGCGGCGATCGCGATCTTCTTGGACGCGACGGTGGTCCGTGGCCTCCTGGTCCCGGCCCTGATGCAACTGCTCGGCGATTGGAACTGGTGGGCCCCGGCGATCTTTCATCCGACGGTGCCGGGAGCCAGGGCGCGGCTGCCGGACGCGACCACCGTCAGGTCTTCTTCGTGAAACATCGCGGGTTCTGCTGGCTGCTCATGCTCGTCGTGGTCCTGGTGGGCTGCGCGCCGGGGCCGCACCGGCCAATCGAGCCGGCCACGCCGGTGCCGACCGCCACGCCGCGTCCGATTTCGCTGCCCGCCGACGATGCCCCGCACGCCGACCTGACCGAGTGGTGGTACTACACCGGCCACCTGAGCGCCGACAACGGCCAGCAGTATGGCTTCGAGTTCGTGATCTTCCAGGCCGAGCGGAAAGGGGCGCCGATTCTCTACGCGTCGCACTTCGCGATCACCGACCATCAGCGCCAGCAGTTCCACTATGACCAGCGGACCTGGACCCTCGAACGGGCGCCGGCGCGCTTCGCTCTGGGGGACGGCGGCTGGAGCATGGCCGGCGCCGGCTCGTCCGACGTCTTAAAAGCGTCGATGCCCGGGTACGCCATCGATCTCACGGTCACCCCGACGAAGCCGCCAACCTTCCACGGTAAGGACGGGGTGATCTCCTTCGGGCCGGTTGGCGACTCCTATTACTATTCCGATACCCGTCTGGCCGTTCAGGGGATCGTGGACGACCACGGCACGGCGCAGCCGGTCCGGGGCCTGGCGTGGAAGGATCGCCAGTGGGGCAACTTTCTGACGGTGAGCGGTGGCGGGTGGGACTGGTTCAGCGTCCAGCTCGCCGACGGCACCGACCTGATGCTCTTCCTGCTGCGCGGCGCGCTCGGTGACGTTACCCCGGCCTACGGGACGCTGGTCTCCGCCACCGGTCAGGCGACCTCACTGACGGCGGGCGCGGCAACGGTCGACGTGACCGGCCACTGGACCAGTCCCCACGACGACGCGACGTATCCATCCGGCTGGACGATCGAGCTTCCCGGGCAGGGGATGCGACTCGCGCTGCGACCGGTGCTGCGCGACCAGGAGCTCGATACCCGCGCCAGCACCGGCCAGATCTACTGGGAAGGCGAGGTCACGATCGACGGCGCGCACGGAGGCCATCCGGTGACCGGACAGGGATACGTCGAGCTGACCGGCTACGCGAAGTAGCGCGGCGTCCGTCATCCCCTACCCCTTCTCGTCTACCCCCCTCGCCCCCTTCTCCAGGGGGAGCCGTCAGTGCGCGGGGGAAGGGTCTTGAGGATAGCATCTCCCTTGAGTCCCCTCTCCCGCGCCTGGGAGAGGGGGTAGGGGGTGAGGGCGCCCGGTCGCTCGGTCAGCACCGACCGGAGCCGCGCTAGCTCATGGCCAGGGAACCGCGCCCCGACCCACCCGCGAGCCGTCGGGGCCGCTTCATGGTCGATCGCCTCCACCCGATCGGCGGCGAGATGTCCGACGTTCTGCTCGGACTCTTCCACCGCTTTCAATTAACCGAGTTGACCCGCTACCACAGCTCCACGGTTGTGCTAGCGATCTTCAGCTTGATCAACGGCTTCATCAGCATCGCCCTGATGGCCGCGGTCGCGCTGATTACCCGCGCGCCGTTCGTCTTCCCCTCGCTGGGGCCGACGGCATTTCTTCTCTTCTACACGCCAACCGCGCCGCCGTCGTCGCCTCGGAACACCATCGTGGGCCACCTGATCGGCGCGCTCGCCGGCTGGCTCAGCCTGGTCATCTTCGGCCTGACCGCCGCGCCGCCATCCCTGGTCAGCGTCACCTGGCCCCGGGTCGGGGCGGCAGCTCTGTCTCTCGCCGCCACCAGCTTCTTCATGGTGCTGTTGCGCGTCCCGCATCCGCCGGCCGGCGCGACCACCCTGATCGTCTCGCTCGGCCTGCTTCGCCAGCCCTGGGAGCTTGGCGTCTTGCTGATCGCGGTCGTTCTCCTCACTGGCCAGGCCTTCGTGATCAATCGGCTGGCCGGCCTCGACTATCCCGCCTGGGCGCCGCGTCAAACGGAATCCCGCTGATCGTCGCCCTGCACCGCCGATGACGGTCCCCACCTGAACGCCGCGGGGAGCTGGCGACGCACGCTGGTAGACAGTTGACTCGCACGTCAAGACGTCGGCGCTCCACGACAAGGTCCGCGAGCAACCGTCAAGCCCACCGGAATCACCTTGAGGCATTTTCGGACTGCCAACGGGAATCCAACCCTGAAAGTTCCCGTCTCCATTCCAACCGGGATCGCCTATAATGGCCGCGCGGGCCGCCCGCGTCGGGCGCGGGCGTGGATCTATCCGACCCAAAGGAGTGACCCCATGCGCATCGCGATCCTCGGTTTCATGCACGAGACCAACACGTTCTCGCCGGTCCCCGCCGACTACGCCGCGTTCAGCATCGCGCGGGGCGACGAGATCGTCCACCAGTACCACGACGCCCACCACACCCTGACTGGCTTCTTCGAAGCGAGCGAAAAGCTCGGCTTCGAGGCGGTCCCGCTGATGTACGCCGAGACCGGCCCGATCGGCTTGATCACCAAGGACGCCTTCGACCGAATCGTCGGCGAGATGCTCCAGCTCCTCGAAGCCGGGGCACCGTGGGATGGAGTGCTGCTGGCGAATCACGGGGCGGCGGTCTCCGAGGAGTACCCGGACGTCGACGGCGAGATCGCGGCGCGGGTTCGCCGGCTGGTCGGCCCGAACGTGCCGATCGGCATGGGGCTCGACCTGCACGGCAACCTGACCCAGCGCACGGTGGACAACACGACGGCGATCGTGTTCTATCGGATGAACCCGCACCTCGACCCGCGTCCCCGCGCCGTCGAGTGCGCCGAGATCATCTACCGAACGATCAAAGGCGAGATCCGGCCGGTCCAGGCACTGGAGACGCCACCGCTCGTCGTCAACATCGTCCGGCAGTACACCGGCGACGAGCCGCTGGCGAGCATCATGCGCGGCTGCGAGGAGATCCTCGCCTGGGACGGGATCCTCTCGGCCAGCGTCGTTCAGGGCTACCCCTACGCCGACGTGGCCGAGATGGGCATGTCGTTCCTCGCGATCAGCGATGGCGACCCGACGCTGGCCCGCACGGCGGCCCGCGAGCTCGCCAGCCTCGCCTGGGAACGGCGCGCCGAGCTTCAGGGAACGGTCCCCTCGCCAACCGAAGCGCTCACCCGGGCGATGAACGCTCCACGGGGACCGGTCGTTCTCATGGACGTCGGCGACAACATCGGTGGCGGCAGCTCGGCCGATTCGACGGTGCTCCTTGCCGAGGCGAAGCGCCTCGGGGTGCACAATTATCTCCAGACCCTCTACGATCCGGAGGCCGTACAGAAGTGCGTCGCGGCCGGCGTTGGCAACACGCTCACGCTGAGCGTCGGCGCCAAGACCGATCGGCTGCACGGATCACCGGTCGAGGTGACTGGTTACGTCAAATTGATCTCTGACGGCAAGTTCGAGGACCGCCGCCCGACCCACGGCGGCCGGCGCTACTTCGACGGTGGAACCACCGTCGTTCTGGAGACGACCGATCGCCACACCCTCGTCCTCACCGGCCGACGCATCGGCAACACCAGCATTCAGCAGATGTACTCGCTGGGCATCCGCCCGGAGGAGAAGCAGGTCATCGTGGCCAAGGGCGTCGTGTCACCGCGCCCCGCCTACCAGCCAATCGCGAGCGAGATCATCCTGGTGAACACCCCCGGCGCGACGACGGCGGACCTGTCATTCTTCGATTACCGGCACCGTCGGACGCCGCTCTATCCGTTCGAGTTGGATGCGAATTATGAATGACGGTATCTACGAAAGCTTTGGCGTTTCGACGGTGATCAACGCCAGCGGCAAGATGACGAATCTCGGCGGATCGGTGCTCTCGGCCGGGGTGGCCGAGGCGATGCGCCAGGCGTCTCAGCGCCACGTCGACCTGGACGCGCTGCTGGCGCGGGCGGGCGCGCTGGTCGCCGAGGCGACCGGCTCCGAGGCGGCCTGGCTGACGACCGGCGCCGCGGCCGGCATCGTCCTCTCGGTCGCGTCGGTCATCGCCGGCACCGACCCCTATCGGATCTCGCTGCTGCCCGATGCTAGCTTCACCAGCCGGCGCGAGATTTTGCTCCAGGCCGGCCACCAGGTCAACTTCGGCGCGCCGGTCACTCAGATGATCCGCCTGGGTGGCGGCGTGCCGGTCGTCGTCGGCGCGGTCAACGGCACCTCGCGGACCCAGGTGGCCAGCGCGGTCGGACCGAGCACCGCCGCCCTGCTCTTCGTCCAGTCGCACCACGCCGTCCAGAAAGGCGCAGTGGCGCTGGCCGATTTCGTCGCGATCGCGCGCGACCGGAGCGTCCCGCTGATCGTGGACGCCGCGGCGGAGGAGGACTTGCGCGCCTACGTGTCGACGGGCGCCGACCTCGTGGCCTACAGCGGCGGCAAGGCGATCGGCGGACCAACCTCCGGCTTCGTCGCCGGACGGCGCGACCTGATCGAGGGCGTTCGCGCGCAAAATCGCGGCATCGGTCGGCCAATGAAAATTAGCAAGGAGCAGATCGCCGGCTTCCTGGCGGCGCTCCGCGAGTACCTTGCCGCCGACGCCGAGGCTTTCGCCCGACGCAACCAGCGATCGGCGCGTCTGGCCGAGCAGTTGCGCGGCATCCCCGGCCTGAGCGTCGGACTCGAAGCGGACGAGGCCGGGCGCGCGATCACCCGGGTCGCGCTCCGGCCGGAGCCATCGCTCGGTCTGAGCGCCCGAGAGCTGGCCGAGCAGCTCGCGGCTGGCTCGCCGTCGATCCGGGTGCGCGGCCATCAGGCGAGCCTGGGAACGATTCTGCTCGACCCACGCGAGCTCACCCCGGGCGCCGAGGAGATCATCGTCGAGCGGGTGCGCGCGATCATCAGCCGAACGCCGTCGGCGGCGCCTCGCTAAAGGGGGATCGTTGAGCCAACCGCTGATTCTGGCGATCGACGCCGGGAGCAGCTTCCTGAAAACCGTGGTGTTTGACCGCGCTGGCCAGATCGTCGGGCGGACCCGCCTGCCGTACGTGACCCGTCGCCGGGCGCCGGGCCTCGCCGAGCAAGACCCGGACACCTGGCTCGACCTGACCGTCGAATCGGTCGCCCAGCTTCGCCGCGCCGGGATCGAGCTCGACCAGATCGCCGGCCTCGGTCTGAGTGGGCGCGGCGCGCTAGCGATCTTCCTCGACGCGGCGGGCCGGGCGCTCGCGCCCTGCTGGCTCGACCGGCGATCCGGAGACGCGGCCCGGGCGCTGGCCGAGCGGGTGGGCGCCGACCTGGACTACCAGACGCGCTCGCTGGCCTCGAAGACGTATCACCTGAAGCTCAACCACCCGGACGCCTTTGCCCGCCTGGCGCGGCCGCTCTTTTTGAAAGACTTCCTGCTCTATCGCCTAACCGGCGCGGCCGCTACCGACCCCTCGTCGGTGATCTCGGCCACCGGCTGGCCAAAGAACGTCTGGGAGGCGGTTGGCTTCCCGGTGGAGCAGCTCGCTCCGATCCGTCAGCACACCGAGATTGGCGGCACGCTGAGCGGCCGGATGGCGGATCGGCTCGGGTTACCGGTTGGGCTGCCGGTCGGGGTTGGTGGGCACGACGGAGCCTGCGCCAACGCCGGGGCCGGGGCGATTCGCCCCGGTCAGATCTGCCTGACGATGGGCACCCAGGGCGTGGCGCGGGCGATCGCCGCGGCGCCACCGGACAACGCGCGCCCGAGGCGGATCTCGCCGTACCCGTTCCTCCCCGGGCGATGGTGCTGCAGCGGGGACCTGGTACTGGCCGGGGCGGCGCCGACCCTCGTCGCGCGCCTGCTCGATCCCGGCCCCTCGACGACGAATCAAGCGCTCCACGAGCGCTTCACGGCGGCCGCCCGCGCCGTGCCGTCCGGCGCCAACGGGGTCATCTATCTGCCGTTTCCGGGTGGCCAGGTCAGTCCGGATCTTCGGCGCGACGCACGCGCCGCGTTGATCGGCATGTCGGCGGAAACGACCCCGGCCGAGCTTTACCGCGCCGCTTTGGAAGGAGTGGCCTTCGCATTCCGGTCGGTCGTCGAGCGGGAGCGCGAAGTCGGGCTCGCCCTCGACGACATTCGGCTGACCGGCGGCGGGGCGGAAAATGAGCTCTGGGTCCAGATCATGGCGGACGTTCTGAACGCGCCCTTGACAATCGTCGAGCCCGAGGAGGGCGCGCGCGGCGCGGCGATGTTCCTGGCGGTCGGTCTCGGCTGGTTTGGCTCGCCGGAGGAGGCCGCCGACGCCTGGGTCCGGCCGGTACGCCGCGTCGAGCCGGGGGGCGATGCCGTCACTTACGGCCACGCCTACCGCCGCTTCCGCCGCCTCGCCGACGCCGTGTACGTCGCCGAAAGCAGTGTTGACGCAAGGGGAGAACCGCGTTGATCTGCAGGGCAAATCAACGCGGTTCTCCCCTTGCGTCACCGCCGAAAATAGAATCGAGGAGGAACGAGAGGTGGACTGCGACCTTGCGCTCATCAA
>JBOGTX010000883.1:0-7078 GCA_050695695.1 Chloroflexota bacterium | reverse complement strand
GCGCCGATCGCCGCGGCGATCGGCGCCGGCCACCCCATCACCGAGCCCGTTGGCAGCATGATCGTCGACGTGGGGGGTGGCACCACCGAGGTCGCGGTGATCTCGCTGGGCGTGATCGTGGCAAGCCGCTCGATTCTGGTGGCCGGCGATGAGCTCGATCAGGACCTCGTGATCTACGCGCGCCAGAAGTACAACTTGCTCATCGGGGATTGGCTGGCCGAGGACGTCAAGATCGCCGCCGGATCGGCGGCGGCGTTGCCCCAGGAGAAGCTCGTCTCGCTACGCGGCCGGGACGTCGTGACCGGCCTGCCCCGCTCGGTCGACGTGAGCAGTGTCGAAATCCGCGAAGCCATGGCCGCCTCGGTCAATCAAATCGTCGAGGCGGTCCGGGGGACGATCGAGGACACGCCGCCCGAGCTCGTCGCCGACCTGGACGATCGCGGCATCGCCCTCACCGGCGGCGGCGCGCTGCTGACCGGACTCGATCAGCGGCTGAGTCGCGAGACCCGGATGCGGGTCTACCGCCCGGCCAATCCACGCACTTGCGTCGTCCGGGGCACCGGCGAAGCGCTCGAGGAGATCGAGTTTCTCCAGGCGGTCGAGGTGATGCCGCGGCGCATGCCGCGCGACTGACGCCGGCGCGGTAGCACGGTTGGAGCGCGGGGAATAGCCTGAACGGGTGACGACGCCAGCGGGCGACCGGCGTAGTCTTGAGGGCGAGAACGATTTCTCCTGCCTGGGGCTGGGATATGAGACTGCTCTATCGCCCGTGGGTCGCCCACCTGCTTGCCGTCGTCACGCTCGCCTATCTGGCGTTCTACCTGGGGTGGCGCGCCAGCGTCGCGCTCGACCCGGTCGCGCCGGTCTTCTCGATCCTGTTCTTCGCGGCCGAGGCGTATGGTATCCTCCGCTTTTTCCTCTTCGTCTTCACCGCCTGGACCACCGATCGCGCCGCGCTGTTCGCGTTCGAGCCCAATCGCCTGGTCGACGTCTACGTTCCGACCCTCGACGAGGACCTTGAAACCCTCGAGGCGACGCTGATTGGCTGCGGGGCGATGACCTATCCGCACCTGACCTACGTCCTCGACGATGGTTGCCGCCCGACGGTAGAGCGGCTTGCCGCTCGGCTGGGGTGTCGCTACCTGACCCGATCCGATCGCCACGGCCACCGCGCCGGCAACTTGACCGCGGCGCTGGCGTCCACCGACGGCGAGCTCATCGTCGTGCTCGACGCGGATACCGTCCCTCAGCCCGACTTTCTCGACCGAACGCTCGGCTACTTCGTCGACGAGCGCGTGGCGCTGGTGCAGCTTCCCCAGGAGTACTACAACCTGGACTCGGTGCGGCACGAAGGGTACTGTCACGGGCTGAAGCCCTGGCACGACCTGGCGCTTTTCTATCGGGTGATTCAACCGGGAAAGAACCGGTGGAACGCCGCGACCTGGTGCGGTAGTCCGGCGGTGCTCCGGCGGTCGGCGATCGAGGCGATCGGTGGCTTCGCGACCGGCACGTCGATCGAGGACGTCCAGACGTCGGTGCGGCTTCACCGGCAGGGCTGGAAAACGGTTTATCACAACGAGACCCTCGCCTACGGGATCGCCTCCCAAACGTTCCAGGCGTTCAACGTCCAGCGCGAGCGCTGGGCACGGGGCACGCTCGAGCTGCTGCGCGGTCGCGACAATCCATTGATCGGGCAAGGGCTATCGCCGGGCCAGCGTCTGAGCTACGCCGCGACGTTCTTATCCAACCTCGCCGCCTACCAGAAGCTCGTGTACCTTTTGACGCCGGTGGCGATCCTCGCGACCGGCGTCTTTCCGGCGCGCGCGGATGCGTTGACCTACGCGCTCCATTGGCTTCCCGGATTCGCGCTCTACCTGCTGACGGGCATCGGGCTCGGGCGCGGCAACTTCGACGTCCTTCGCTCGGAGAAGTACGAATACCTCAAGCTCTTCGCGCTGCTGCGCGCCACCACCAGCTTGATCGGCCCCCGGAAGGCGCGCCCCCAGGTGACCGTGAAGACGGTCGGGCGCGAGATCGCCGCGGAAGAGCGGCGACTCGTGCTGCCGCTGCTGGGTCTCGCGGCGCTGGAGGCGGCGGCCTATCTGATCGGCATGATCTGGCTCTCCGAAGAGAGAATCGGGGCACCCCACTCGACCGCCACGGTATTGTTGGCGATGGCCTGGGCACTGGCGAATGCCGCCTTCCTGGGCGTGGCAGTGGCCGGCGCCTTTCGGCGGTCCTATCGCCGCGAGCGGTACCGTTTCCCGGTCGACCTCGACGCCACCGTCGGCTCGGCCGGGCGAGCGTCGGTCACCGCGCTGGTTCGCGACCTGTCGCTCTTTGGGGCCGGGGTCATCATTCGGGAAACCGAGACCATAGAAGTGGGGCGGGTCTGTTCGGTCGCGCTGCACCTGCCGGGCGGGCCACTGATCGCGCGCGGCGACGTGGTGAACTGCCTGCCGCTCGCGAAAGGATCCTGGCGGCTGGGCATTCAGTTTATCCTCTTTAGCCCGGAGGACCGCGCGCGCCTGATCGCCTTTCTGTTCATCATCGCGCCCCGGCTCCAGCGCAGCCAGTCCGGTCAGCCATTCGGACGGCGCTTGATCTGGCGGACCGCGGCCGGGCCAATCACAACGCGGCTGGCCAGGCCCGGATGATCGCGCATTTGAGGCAGAAGGTCAGGCGATCGCGGGACCGAATCTGGAAGGTTTCCCTCGCGATCCGGGGGGCCTCGACGAGCAGCGACCGCAGCAGCGCGACCGCGTCCGAGGGCGTCCGCATGCGCGCCACCCACTCCTCGAAGTCAAGGCTCAGGTCCCAGGTCTGGTAGACCTCGGAGGCGAGCCCGGCCTCGGCGAGGATCGCCCGCCACTGGGCGATGGAATGATCGCGAACGTGAGAGCGGTCGCGCAATAGCTCGACCGCGTTGATGAACGTGTCCATCGCCGGGTCCTCCGGGGCGACCGTGTCGGCCAGGACGACGCGCCCACCCGGCCGCAGGACTCGCGCGATCTCGTACCCGACTTCGCGCGGATTCGCGTAATGGTGCGCGCTGTACCGCGACGTGACGAGATCGAAGCTCGCGCGATCGAAGGGTAGGTCCGACACGTCCGCTCGAACGAAACGAACGTTCTCGACTCGGCGCGCGCTCGCCAGCTCCCGGGCCTGGGCCAGCATCTCGTCGGTCAGGTCGACGCCGGTCACGCGCTCGACGCGCGGGGCAAAGGTGAAGGCGGTATGCCCGACCGCCGTTCCGAGATCGAGGACCGACTCATGGCCGGCGAGTCCGGCGGCCTCGACGAGCAGCGGGAGATCTTCGCCACGCGCGTGGACCGCGCTGGTGACGTAATTCGCGGCCACCGCGCCAAACTGATCTTGAATCTCACGATCCACCGGGTTTTCCCTCCCTCGGGCTTACATGGTGGCTTGCGTCGAGGCCACGTCCCCTCGTCGCCCATGATCGCAGATCTCATTCACCAGCGCCAATCTGGTATCGATCCTGCCGTGCGTCCGACGCGGTAGCGAGCACTCGGGCGCCAGAGCCCCAGCGGCCTCGGCACGACAGGAGGAAGGATGAGAATCGGCGCATCCCAAACGCGCGTGTCCGGCCGACGTTGGCCTGGCGTGCTGGCCTCGGCGGCGGTCATCGCGCTCCTCGCCGGGTCGGCGCTGTACGGGGCGGTGATCGGGGTCATCTACGATCACCGGATCTACCCGGGCGTCACCGTCCTGGGCGTGGGCGTTGGCGGGCAAACGGTCGACGCGTCAACCCGGTGGTGGCAGAACCGGCTGGGCCACTACGGACGCCAGTCGGTGAGCGTTCGAGCCGGCGATCTGACGCTGACGCTCCCGGCGTCCCAACTGGGCTTTCGGCCGCGCGCGGCGACCGTCGTCCAGGCTAGCTACCAGGTCGGCCGCGACGGTCCGCTAGCCTCGCGCCTCCTCGGCCTGGCGATCGCCGGCCGATCACCGCCAGCGCTCGCGCCCGCATGGGACGTCGACTCGACAACGTCCGATCAGGCGCTGGATCGGATTGCCGGGCGGGCAGATCGCGCTCCGGTCGAGCCAGTGCTGATCATCGGTCAGCCGGTGACGTTTCGACCCGGCGTCGACGGCCAGACCGTCGATCGGGCGGCCGCGCGGGCGGCGATCGACCGATACTTCGGGGGTTTGCGCTCGGGGCCGCTGACCTTGCCGGTGATCGTCGAGCACCCGACGGCAACCGACGGCGAGGTGAAAGCGCTGGCTGACCGCGCGAATTCGATTCTCTCGCGTCCGTTGACAATCGCCGATGGCGCCGAGACCTGGACGATTCCAGTCGCGACCGTGCGCGCGTCGCTCTCTGACCCGGGTATCCCACCGTCGCTCGTCGTCGATTCCGAGGTGTTCTCGCTCACCCTCGCGAGCATCGCGGCGGGCATCGACCACCCCGCCCGGGACGCGACGCTGAAAGTCTCGGCAGGAAAGGTTCAGATCGGGCCGGACTCGCCCGGCCGCCGGGTCGATCAGGCGGCGACGCTGGACGCCCTTCGGCAGACGGTCCTCTCCGGCGGTCACGCCGCGCGACTGGTCATCGCCACGTCGTCGCCCAAAGTGCGCGCGTCTGATCTGGCCACCGTCGCTTCCGACACCCAGCGTCGGCTCGATCAAGGATTGGCCCTGACGGCTCAAGGCACACCGTACGGCCTGACCGGCCAGCAACTGGGCAATCTCCTGGTGTTCACCCCGGGGACATCCGGACCGCCGACCGTCTCGCTCGACCCGACCCGGCTCGCCGCGGAGATCGCCAACTTGAATCGCCGCTTCGAGCGCCCCACGATCGATACCCGGTTCTCCTGGAACGACGGCAAGGTGTCGTTTCTCGGGCCGAGCCGCGCCGGCCTGGTCATCGACCAGAAGGCCGCGGTGAGCGCGGTCGTGGCCGGCTGGCAAAGCGGAGAGGTCGCGCTGCCGGTCGTCGAATCGTCGACCGCGCTCGGCGACGACTATCTCGCCAGGCTTGGACCGGATCTGAAGGGAGTGATCGAAGATCGATCGACGACCTTCGCCGGCAGCATTCCGGAGCGCGCACACAACGTCTCCCTGGCGGCGCAGCGGTTAAACGGTGTGGTCATCCCGGCCGGCGCGCCCTTCTCGTTCAACCAGACGATCGGACCAACGACCCTCAAGGCGGGCTTTCAGTGGGGATTCGCCTTTACGACCGAGCCAGACGGCGCCTCGCGGACCATCCCATCGGTTGCCGGTGGGCTCTGCCAGGTGGCGTCGACGGTGTTCCAACCGGTCTTCTGGGCCGGCTACGAGATCGACGAGCGGCACTATCACCTGTTCTGGATCCGACACTACGAGGACCGTGGCTACATCGGACTGGACGCGACCGTCTCGCCGGAGGATGGGGTGGACTTCAAGTTTACCAACGATACCGACCATGCCTTGCTAATCCAGGCCTGGACCGACGACGACGAATTAGTGCACGCCCGGCTGATCGGCACGAAGCCCGATTGGAAAGTCCAGGTATCCCCCGAGCAGATCTCCGACGTCATCCCCGCGCCAGTCGCCGTGCTCCAAACGACCTCGCCGCGCTTCACGAGCGGGCGGGTCATCGACCTCGAAGACGCGCAGACCGGCCTGACCTCGCGGGTGACCCGGCGGGTGACCTATCCCGACGGGCACGTCCGCGAGCTCGACCTCCACAGCATCTACCAGCCGGCCAACGCGGCAGTGCTGGTCGGCACCGGCTGAGGCGCGTCGCCGTTATAATAGTCCGGCGATGCAACCGAATGTTTTCGAGAGCGTCTCGGCGCCCACCGGCGCCGAGACGGCGATCCGCGCCCGCGGGCTGCGGAAGGTCTACACCGTCCAGGAGCGTGGATCCGGCGCGCTCGCCGCGGTGCGCGGACTGGTCGCGCGCAAAACCCGCGAGGTGCCGGCGGTCGATCGGATCTCCTTCGACGTCCAACCGGGCGAGATCGTCGGCTTCCTCGGACCAAACGGCGCCGGCAAGACCACCACCTTGAAGATGCTCTCCGGGCTGCTCTACCCGAGCGACGGCGAGGTGAGCGTCCTTGGACACCGGCCATTCCGGCGCGAAAAGGCGTTCCTCCGGCAGATCACCCTGGTGATGGGGCAGCGGAGTCAGCTTGTCTGGGATATTCCGGCGATCGACTCCTTCGATCTGAATCGGGCGATCTACGGCATTTCGGCGACCGACTATCACCGAACCGTGGACGAGCTGGCCGACCTGCTGGAGCTGGGTCCCTTGCTGAATCGGCCGGTGCGCAATCTCTCGCTGGGCGAGCGCATGAAGTGCGAGATGGCGATCGCGCTTTTGCACCGACCCCGGGTGCTCTTCCTCGACGAGCCGACGATCGGGTTGGACGTGACCATGCAGCGGCGGATCCGGGCGTTCGTCCGTAAATACAACCAGCAGCATGGGGCCACCGTTCTCCTGACGAGCCACTACATGGCCGATGTCGAAGCCCTCTGCCGGCGGGTGGTCGTGATCCACCACGGCAAGCTGCTCTTCGACGGCGAGCTGAACGACCTGGTTCGGCGATTCTCGCCCGACAAGACGATCGTCGTGCAGCTCGACGGCGCCGCCGATCTGACGAGGTATGGCGAGGTCGTGCGCGCGGAAGACGGTCGGGTGACCCTGCGCGTCCCGAAGGCCGAGACCGCGGCGGTGACCGGTCGGATTCTCGCGGATCTGCCGGTCGTCGACCTGACGGTCGAGGATCCGCCGATCGACGACGCGATCGAGCAGGTGTTCGCGCGAGGCCAGGCGTGAGGCAACTGCTCGACGTCTACCGGAGCCAGCTCAAAGTTTCCCTGGCAACCGAGCTCCAGTATCGCCTCGAGGTGCTGATCTGGCTTTTCGGATCGATGCTCGAGCCGGTCGTCTACCTCGTCGTCTGGGCAACGGTGGCGAACGCGAACGGAGGATCGGTCGGCGGCTACACCGCCTCTGGCTTCGCCGCGTACTTCATCGTGATGATGCTGGTGAACCACGTCACCTACACCTGGATCATGTTCGAGTTCGAGGCCAGGATCCGCGAAGGCGCCTTCTCGCCCAAGCTGCTTC
>JBOGTX010000882.1:0-1808 GCA_050695695.1 Chloroflexota bacterium | reverse complement strand
GACGCCGTCGAGCGCGCTGCGTCCGCGATGGGGAACCGCCGAGGCGTGAGAGGCGACCCCGTGAAAGGTGAAGCGCACCGAGACCATCGCCTTGCTGCTGATGAAGTCGGCGCCGGTCTTGTCGCCGGGATGCCAGCCCAGCACGACGTCGGCGCCGTCGAAGGTCCCCGCCCGCTGCATGAAGACTTTGCCGACCAGCAGCTCCTCGGCCGGGCAACCGTAAAGGCGGATCCGCCCTTCGATGCCGGACTTCTCGGCGGCCGCCCTGGCGGCGAGCGCCGCGAAGGTCGAGGCGGTGCCGAACACCGAGTGACCGCAGCCGTGGCCGTAGCCACCCGGAACGACCGGGCGCTGCTCGGTCGAGCTCTCCTGCGAGAGTCCGGGTAGCGCGTCGTACTCCGCCATGATCCCGATCAGCGGTCCGCCGCTGCCCCAGGTGGCGACGAACGCGGTCGGCATGCCGGCCACGCCACGCTCGACGGTGAAGCCGTGGCTTTCCAGAAGGTCCGCCAGCAGCGCCGCCGAGCGCGTCTCCAGCAGGCTTGGCTCGGCGAACCGCCAGATCGTTCGGTTCGTTTCACGAAAGGTATCGGCCTGCGCGTCGACGTAGGCGATCGCCTCGGACTTGGCCGTCGCGACGTCGAGAACTGTCGATCCCATGGGACTCGCTCCTTCTCACTTCTTCTCGACTGAAACGCCGACGCTCTGGGCGGCCGCGACGATCTCGGCCCAGGTGTCCTCGGCAACCGGGATACCCTCTTCGCGGCGGCGCGCGGCGGTGCGAATCTCCGGCTCGCCGGGCACCAGCACCTCGCCAAAGCCGGGCGCTGGCTGAACGTCCTTGATCCGGCCGAGGACGCGATCGGCATCCGCCTCGACGGCGGCGCGGTCGCGGAACAGGCCTTCGTCGATCGCCAGCATGAAGGTGCCGGTCAGTCCCGGCTCGTCGGTGAAGGTGTAGGCGCCGGTCAGCACGTGCGAGAGGAGCACCGAAAGGCCCGCGAGCGCCGAGCCCTTGTGGCCCCCGAAGGGCAGCAGCATGCCTCCCGCGAAGTAGGCGTTGGGATCGGTCGTCGGCTCGCCGTTCTTGTCGAGCAGCGAGCCCGCGGGAACCGGCTCGTGCTTCGCCCGGGCGACCATGACCTTACCACCGGCGATCGCCGACGTCGCGAAATCGACCATCACGTCAGGGCGCTCGCCCGCCGGAAAGCCGAACGAGAATGGATTGGTGCCGAAGACGCCCTGCTTGCCGCCGAAGGGCGCGGTGCTCTTCCCCAGGCTGCCGATCGTGACCATGGCGACGACGCCCTCCTTCGCGGCGAGCGTCGAGTAGGTGCCCAGGCGGCCGATGTGGGTGCAGCGCACGACCCCGACGATCGCGACCCCCTGGGCCTTCGCCTTGGCAATCGCCACCTCGATGCCGAAGCGCGCCGAGACCTGGCCGAACGTCCAGTTGCCGTCGATCAATGCCGAGACCGGCGTTTCTTTGATGACCGTCGGGCGTGCGTTCGGCTGGACCCGGCCCCGCTTGATCGCCTGGACGTACGACGGTATCCTCAACACTCCGTGCGAGTCGTGGCCGGCCAGGTTCGCGTCGATTAGGTGATTGACCAGGATCGCGGTCGGATCAGGGTCAGCGCCGGCCGCGCGAAAGATTCTGGTCGCAGTATCGCGAAGCTCATCAACGGTAAACTGAATCATCGGCACGCTCCTTTGGCATCGGTTTTCCGCGCTGGCGTTCGTGATTGTATCGCCCGGGCCGGAGCGTGGCAATGATTGGGGGGGAGCGCTCAATGGCCGTCTGGGGT